>JALOCA010000043.1 GCA_023227965.1 Lentimicrobiaceae bacterium
CCGTTTATCCCGACAAACAAATGTACTAAAAGTTTACTTGACACAGTTCGTTGTACACTCCCGAGAAGTATGAGTTGGGAGCTATGAGAATTATATCCAGCGTACTATCCAAGTAAAGCTGCGTATTGCCCAAGTAAAGCTGCGTACTATCCAAGTAAACTTTATACCGGCATGAATTGACTTGCGTACTATCCAAGTAAACCTGCGTACTATCCAAGTAAACTTTATACCGGCACGAATTAACCTGCGTACTATTCCAGTAAACCTGCGTACACCCCAAGTAAACTTTATACCGGCATGAATTGACTTGCGGACGGCACAACTGAAGTTGCGTACTATATATCTGAGTTAAGAGTGGCAGTTTCCATTGTATAACACAAGGAAGCTCTTTTTTACCTTTACCAGAGAAAGTGTTCTTCGGTTTTTAATGGGCTACATTCAATACATAATCAAAAAAAAACAGCTATGTAAAAACCAACGAAAACCCATTGCATCCGTGTTTATTCATGTTCTATTAAAATGCATTTGAAAACTCCCAACTTATCGCTCCTGGCTATCGTATCAGCATTACCGTGCCTCTTTTATGTTCGGTAATTGTAATCCCCTGGTTATTTTGAGTGTCGTAAGCTACCTCCCATATATAAGCACCTGCAGGGCATGGATTGCTATTTTTGCTTCCATCCCAGCCGTTGTGTGGGTCAGTTCCTTCAAACAGCAGTTCATTCCAACGGTTAAAAATCCGGATCTGGTATTTTGTAACCACATCCGGGTCTATCAACCCATTAAATTTATCGTTGAGTCCGTCGCCATTTGGAGTAAATGCATTGGGCAGTTTCAGATCGGAGAAACATAACTTCATCTCTACCGTATCGTTTCCAACACATCCAAAACCGTCGGTAACCTGTACCCAGTATATACCTTTATCTGAAGCAGTAAAAGTTTGACCGGCAGAGCCATCCTGCCAAAGGTAATTGGAAAACCCGGCTCCGGCGTCGAGTATAACAGGTGTGCCTGCACAAAGGTATTCTTCACTGCTTAGGTCAATCTGAGGAGCATTATGTACTGTCATCAAAAAAGAATTGGA
The DNA here is from genome assembly GCA_023227965.1 of Lentimicrobiaceae bacterium. NCBI lineage: Bacteria > Pseudomonadati > Bacteroidota > Bacteroidia > Bacteroidales > Lentimicrobiaceae > Lentimicrobiaceae bacterium. The sequence continues at coordinate 1,085 of JALOCA010000043.1, forward strand.
ATGGGCAGGGTTATTTATTGCACAATTAAGGTCGGAAGTATAAAGACATTGAATCTGATCGCCGTCGGAGGGAGCATAATAAAATACGGCATTATTTGATTTTGTACTCCCGTTTACCTGCCATTCGAACAACGGATTGCTTCCCCCGTTATTGGCATTGGCAGTAAACTCAACAATATCGCCCTGGCAAACTTCAGTATTCAGGTCGGCAGTAATGCTTATGCTTACCTCCAAACCTTCGCTTACAATAAAGGAAATAGGGGTAGCAAAAATTGTTCCTGAAGGAGGGCAAACAACATCGGGTACAATGTAACAATTCACCTCATCGCTATCAGATGGAGTATAAATAAATTCGTTGCTGTTTGTTCCAACAGGAGAATTGTTTACTGTCCACTGATAAACAGGGTTGTTTCCACCGTTTACCGGCGAAGCCGTAAAGGTTACTTCTGTTCCTTCGCAAATATTATTGCCTTCCGAAGAAGAGATGGAAAGTTGTACATCCACCAATGAAGCTACCTGCATGGCAAGAAGATTGGATGTAGCTGGGTTTCCTGTAACACAATTGGTAAGATCGGAATTAAAAATGCAACTTACTATATCATTATTAACCGGTTTATAAGAAAAACTGTTAATGGTGGAAGCCGCTCCCTGAGATACTCCGTTAACAAACCACTCATAAGTTGGATTAGTCCCACCGTTTTGCCCATCGGCTAAAAAACTTACGGTAGTCCCCTCACAAATAGTATTGCCCGGATTTCCGGAAATAGAGATGGTAACGGAGACAGGAATTGAGTTTGAAACACCAAAAGTTATGGTGTTTGAAGTTGCAGTATTGGGAGTTGCACAATTAAAACTCGAAGTCATCACCACATAAACCTCGTCGCCATCGGCAGGGACAAAATCAAAATTAACGTTGTTGGTTCCAGCAGGAATATTATTCAAATACCATTGATATGAAGGCGTTCCACCGTTTACAGGAATAGCCGTAACGGTAAATGAATTCCCTTCGCAAATAATAGGTGGGTCGGCAATAGAAACAGCGGGGACAAGGTTTGCTACAATTTCTACGATAGTTACCGGCGACTGGGCAGGATTCCCGGTTGCACATAAAATATCCGAAGTTAACTTGCAGTAAACTTCGTCGCCGTCAGCAGGGTTCAACAAAGTGAACGAAGAAGTGGTTTCAATCTGAGGATTATCATTCAAATACCATGTATAGGCTGGATTGGTGCCTCCGCCAACAGGATAAGCAGTAAAAGTTATTGGTTCGCCTTCGCATGCCTGTGCGATACCAGAAGGCGAAATAGTAACACTTACCGTAATCTGGCTGCTTACCGTCATAATAATTTCATTCGAAGTAACAATGGGATTACTAACGCAAGCCTGGTTAGATGTTAATTCGCAGGTAATTTTATCACCATCAACCGGAATAAATGAAAAAGTACTGCTGTTTGTTCCTTGGTTACTTCCATTTACTTTCCATTGAAAAATGGGATTTGTACCTTCATTCTGATAAGTTGCTGTGTAGTTAACCTGTGTATTTTCGCAAACGCTGTTTCCTGCATCGGAGGTAATATTTATCTGGGCAACCGAAGTAGCAACGACCGTCATTGTGATGGAATTTGATACCGCTGCATTTGGAGGAACCGGGCTTACACAGGCTTCGTTTGAAACTACCTCACAGGTTACAATATCACCGTCGTTTGGCTGGTATGAATAATTCGGAGTAGTTACCATCGAAATTCCGTTTACCTTCCAGGTGTATGCAGGCGAAGTGCCTCCATGATCTACAGCCGAAGTAAAATCAACCGTTGTACCCGAACAAACATTGTTTCCCTGAGTCGAAGATATTGTTACTGTAACTATTTCAGGGGCTGAAACCGACATAATGATCGGTAAAGAAGTAGCCGGATTATTTATAGCACAACTTGATATTGAAGTAACCTTACATTGTACTTTATCATTATTGTTCAAAGTGGGAACAGGGGTAAACGTAACCGTAGTAACCCCGGTACTTACATCGTTTACAAGCCAGTCGTAATTAGGATTGCTACCGGCATTGGCGTCGGCAGTAAAAGTTACCGGTTCGCCTTCGCAAACGGTACCCGAAGGGTCGGCAGAAATAGTTATTTCAACGTTTAATACAGAAAGAATTTCAATTATTTGAACTGCTGACTGGGCAGGACTGCCCGTAGCACAAGCAAGGCTGGAAGTTACAATGCAATAAACTTCATCCCCGTCGGCTGGAGTTGAAAGAGTATAGGATGAACTGTTGCCACCTACGGCTGATGAATTCAGATACCATTGAAAAACGTCGGAAGTGCCGGGATTATTAACTGTTGCCTGAAAAGATATGGCTTCACCTTCGCAAACAGATGTCCCAGGGTCGGCAGTAACATCAACAATGATTGGTAACTGATCGTTTACGGTCATCAAAATAGTGTTAGATGTAACTGATGGTTGCGTCGTACAAACTTCAGTGCCTGCAGTTATCATGCAGTAAACATTGTCATTATTGTTGGGTGTGTAAGTGTAAACCGGATTATTTGCACCTACCGTTCCTCCATTTACATACCACTGGTAAACAGGCGTTGTGCCGCCATTAACCGGGGTAGCAGTGAAAGTAACGCTATTTCCGGCACAAACGGATGTACCAGGGTCGGCTTCGATGCTTAGGCTTACGGTTAACAATGGGTTAACCGTCATTGTGATTGAATTGGAAGTGGCAGGATTGCCCGAAGTACATGCTTCACTTGAAGAAAGCACACAGCTTACAACATCATTATTTGCGGGTATGTATTCAAATGTAGCACTATTCGAACCGGCATTCGAGGTGTTCACTTTCCATTGGTAGGAAGGCGTTGCACCGCCATTGGTTGGCGTTGCAGTGAAAATAACTGATGTTCCGGCACAAATGGTAGTAGGGCTGGTAGTTGAAATTGTAACACTTACTGGTAAATTCGGATTTACGGTTACTTGTATCGCCGACGACGTAGCCGAACTTCCGGTGGCACAGGTAGCATTGGAAGTTACTGTGCAACTGATGTTGCCCCCGGGAACAATGCCGGTATAAGCATAGTTTTGCGATATGGCTCCGGTAATCGGGTTTCCGTTGAGTTTCCATTGGTAAGCAGGTGCACTTCCGGGGTTGGTAACATTTGCAGTAAAATTTACTGTTCCACCCTCGCAGATGGTAGTAGGATCGGTTGTTGAAATAGTTACACTTACTGGTAAATTCGGGTTAATGGTTACTTGAGTCGCCGACGATGTAGCAGGACTTCCGGTGGCACAGGTAGCATTGGAAGTTACTGTGCAACTGATGTTGCCTCCGGGAACAGTGCCGGTATAGGCATAGTTTTGCGATATGGCTCCGGTAATCGGGTTTCCATTGAGTTTCCATTGGTAAGCAGGTGCACTTCCGGGGTTGGTAACATTTGCAGTAAAATTTACTGTTCCACCTTCGCAGATGGTAGTAGGGTCGGTAGTTGAAATTGTAACACTTACTGGTAAATCGGGGTTTACAACTATCGTAATATCATCGGTATTGCTACAACTGTGCCCGTCGGTAAAAGAATAAACAATGGCATGACTTCCGGCTCCCGCCGTTGCAGGGTTAAACTGGTTTCCGGTAACGCCCGGACCGCTGAAAGTTCCTCCGGCAGGTGTGCCGGTTAGGGTTACAGCAGGATTGAAAGTACAATAAGGACCGTAAGTGCCTGAAATGGAAACCTCCGGAAGTTCATTCACCGTAAGTGTTGCCACATTCGATATTATTCTGTTACAACCAGGATTTACGCTGCTCCAGACCTCGCAATAATACATATTACCATTCATTGCCAAAGTGGTAGCGGGAGTTGTATAACTTGCAGATGTTTCCCCGCTTATTGTTCCCCAAACCCCTCCGGGCTGACATAAGTACCATTGATAGTTGAGTGAAGAACCATTGGCTACAACAGTGAATGTTGCAGATGAATTTTCGCAAACACCCGGCGATACCGGCTGGTTGGCAATGGAAGGAAGGTTAATATCTATAGCATTTATTTTAATATTATCAAAACGGTTATTGCCATTCGAATTTGAACCTCCTTTCATTGTAAATCGTACCTTGAAATTTGGATTATTCTCTACCCCTGCAACGCCTGAAAAATCAAGTGTTTTTAATCCAAAAACTTCTATTGGCTGTGGATCTATAGTATAAGTTATAAAAGGAATCCATGTGGTACCATCAGTTGTATAATGAATATCATGACTTTGGAACCCCGTTCCTGCACTTGGAGCATTTCCTGATTTTCTTAAAGCATAACTTACAATAACATTTTTATAACCTGTTGTGGGTATATTCAGAAACAGATGTTTATTATTATTTTGCAATGCTGTATTTACCAGTACAGTTAAGCCCTGTCCGGCAGGTGTGCCAGTTGTGGCATTTAGCAAAGTGCCTGTATATGCATTGTTAAGAGATGAGGGTATAAAATCATTGGTAATTGTTGCTGCTGGGGTAGTTAAACTAATATCAGGGTTGATATAACCAGTAGAGGCATTAAAGCTCCAGTAATGAATAACGTCAGAGCAGCTTACCAACGGAAGCACACTGGCATTTTTATGAGCATCTATCCTGACAAGCAATTTTTTGTCAGCACCCTGCTGGTTAAACTGCATTCCATCGGTATTTATGCCAAACTGGGCAGTACGTCCGTAAGTTACACCTGCTTTGAAACTTTCAATCACAACATAAAACAATTTTTTCACTCCGGGGTTTATAGCAATATTCAATCCGTTGTAGGCTCCGCCGGGGTCTTCGTCTTTTCCCCAGATATTGTCAGTTGCAGTTGAGGGTGTCCATGTTCCGTATAGCTCGTCCCCTCCGGCTTCATTTCCATCATACGAAAAAGTAGTTCCATCCTCATAGTAAATTTTCACTTTATTAATATCGGTAGCCTCCGAAAGGCTACCAAAATTTTTAACCCAAAGACCTTTTAAGGTAATTCCGCTTAACGACCCTATATCAACAGAAAATTGCAAAACAAGTTGATTAGTTGCATTTTGTAATTTATTGTTGACCACACTTTGCGTGGCTACATCCACCAAAGCCATTTCATTGTTGTAATTAGCTTTATCAACTCCGTTCAACTGAAGCGTCAGGCTCACCTTTGCCCCCGCAATCCAATCCGTAGCATTAAAATGTTTATTACTTACCTCCTGAATGCTGCTTAAATGCTTTATCCATGGAGAAGTGCCATCGTGCATCCAATAGGATGGATAATCTACTGTTTGATTATTAACTTTAACTTTTACATTTGCACTTGTCCACGAATTCAAGGTAGTAGCCCAGTGTACCCATGTGGAATCGTCTTTTTCGATATAATCATATTTTCCTAATCCTTCATCGGTTTCCAACTGTGCTTCCTGGGGAAAAGCCGGTATAATGCTAAAAAATAATAATATAAAAAAGGCAAAAGGAATTATTTTCCTCATATACACACTCTTAATTTAGCTTAAAAATATAATCTTCTTTTAATTTACAAAAATACTATAATTTCATGGATTAAATTTTAAGAATTTATCAATTCATTACTTTTGTCATCCATTATAACTTCAATCTTGAAACCAGAAACTTAAAAATGCGAGGCGATCCGAAATTATACCATATTAAACGAACTCAACATCTCTTACGATTATTACGAACATCCTCCAGTTCCTACCGTAAAAGAAGCCGCAAAGTACTGGAAAAATATTGAGGCTACCCATTGCAAAAACCTGTTTTTACGCAATCATAAGGGAAATCGTCATTACCTTGTTGATTTTGAATACACCCATACCATCGCCATCCACGATCTGGAGCAACGGTTAAAACAGGGAAAACTCACTTTTGCTTCCGAAAAAAGATTGATGGAAAACCTTGGTTTAACGCCTGGTTCGGTAACTCCTTTTGGTTTGATTAACGATAAAAACCATCATGTTCATGTTTTTCTGGACGAAAACCTGCAAAAAGTACAAAAAATCAGCTTTCATCCCTGCATCAATACGGCATCTATAGTTATAACTTTCAGCGACTTTATCCGATTCATGGATTGGATGGGAAACAGTTATGAGTTTGTTAAATTATACGATTAATTTTTTTGTTCACCAGTTCGAGGGAAATTTTAAACCAATCAATCAACTGCTTATCTACTTCACCGGTATTTTCAAGCCTTACAAAATGAACAAACCTTGTTTTTGACAACCTTATGGTTTTTCTTACCGGAAATTCGGTATGTTCTTCGGAAAGGAAAAATTCGACATCAACCCAGTTAAAACGAATCTTCAATGCAAGGAAAGTTCCGTTTGCATTGAACAGTATGGCACCCCTTGCAGCACTTACGCTGACATTTTCCAGGTTTTCAAATTCGTTATAAATTTTTTCGTAAACCAAAAATAACTCAGGTTTTTTACCAATAAAATGGGATGCAATATCAATAACTACACAGCTATGCCCCTGATTGATTTTACGAAAACTCCGGTTACATTTAGGGCAGGTCCACATGATGCAAAGATAAAAAAAGAAGTAACCCGGCAGAATGAATGCGCTTAGTTTATGATCATGCCGCATAGCAAAAAAACAAGGAGTTACTCTCATAACTCCTTACATCTGTGACCCCGGCGGGATTCGAACCTGCGACCCGCAGCTTAGAAGGCTGCTGCTCTATCCAGCTGAGCTACGAGGCCTCATTTTGAAGTTGCAAAATTATTATTTTTTTCATTTCTCCCAAGAGTTATTAACAATCACTTGTTTTTAAATTTCTATATAAGCCCTGCCAATACCTCTGCATTAAGGTTACTTTTGTTAAAGAATTTCGTATTCTGCAGGTTATGGCGATAAAAATCAGAGAGATGAAAAAAAGTTTACTGCTACTGAATGTATTTTTTCTTATCAACATCGCTAAATCTCAGTCTTTTATTGATATTAAAGCCCCGCTTACCCCTACTTTTAATTCAGCAGTTAACTGGGCTGACTTCGATTTGGATGGCGATCTGGACGCATTGGTTACCGGTGAAAATTATAATGGAAAAACAAAAAATATAGTAACCCGTATTTACGAAAACAAACGCAACGATCACTTTGTTTCATTGAAAATCAACTTGATGCCTGTAACACGCGGTGCTTCCGACTGGGGCGATTACGATAACGACGGAGATATGGACCTGCTGCTCACTGGCGAAACCACTGGTGGCAAAGTGTATGCTAAAATTTATGCCAACCATCGTTCAGGCAGATTTTACGATACAAAAATCCCTCTCGAAGGTATAGCCGACGGTTCTGCACTTTGGGTTGACATAAACAACGATGGCTGGCTCGACATCATCCTCTCCGGATTAAATGTAAAGGGCATTCCCACAATTAAAGTGTATCGAAACGAGGGAAAAAATTGTTTTACTGAAGTTTATACCACTTTATTGCCCGTTTTTTATGGAAAAATTGCCGTTGCCGATTACGACCGCGACGGAGATATGGACCTGCTCTGCTGCGGAAAAACCAATAAAAATGCCGTAATTTCCAAAGTTTTCCGAAACGATGGCACTTTCCGTTTCACCGACATCAATGCCAATCTTACGCCTGTATTCCAGGCAGCGTGCGACTGGGGTGATTATGATCGCGATGGTAACCCTGACATTGCACTTTGCGGACAAACGGCTTCAAGAACTCTTGTTACCAAAGTATATAAAAATACAGGCAACAATAAATTCACCGATACAAAATCCGTTTTGCCTCCTGTTCGCTCAGGATCAATCTGCTGGGGCGACTGTGATATGGATGGCGATGCCGACCTGCTTATTACCGGTGATGCCGGGAATAACAACATTATCAGCGCAGTATATATAAACAACGGAAACAAAGGATTTTACATCAGCAAATCGAAACTGCACGGAGTTTACCTTAGCGATGCACGCTGGGGCAACTACGACAATGACACCGACCTCGACATTTTGCTGGCAGGCTTGGATAAATATTATAACCCTGTTACTAAAATTTATAAAAATCAAATCCGCTCAAAACCGGCTTCCGGTTGTCGTCCGGAAGTAAAAGCTCCTGTTACAAAAATTGTTACACCCCAAAATTTCTGGATTTCCAACTACGAGGTACCCGAAAAAAAGAAACCAGCCTGGTTTGTGGTTTGGGCTACCTGCTATTGTTTCCCCGATTCGGTGTTTAAATTTGATACCACTTACAACAATAAGCTTAATGCCTTTGTAAGCAATGTTTTTTTTGTTAAACCCGATTCGTACAGTTTGCACGAAACCTACAATGGCATGATTTTGATAGATTTGAAGAACTGGAGTGCCATTGATCAGGGGTATCGCTCGGTAGGGTTTACAACCGAAAAGGAAGCCAACAAACTCAGGGACTTCCTGATTAACGATTATTTAGAAAATGGATTTACATTGCACGACATTGTGTTCACGGCAAAAGATATCGAAAAAATCAAGTGGTATCCGGGTTCAATTGTTAAACTTGAAGAAGACAGAGCCAATTGGGATATACCATGGTCAAACGAGTATATGAACAAGGAAATTGACAAAATATCCCTTCCGACACAATAAAAATCCTTTTAAATCAGAAAAATCACGTATGATTTTCTGTTGGTTATCTTTTATAATCTTCCACCTCAATAAAATGTTTACAGATACGGTATTCCTCATCATGCCGGTTTGAACAAATAACCGTTAAACGTTGCCAGTCGTTTTCTTGGAGCAGTTGCTGATACCAAGCAATTCCTTCATCATCTAAATTAGTAACAGGTTCGTCCAACAGCAGCAAGGATGTTTCACTCAAAATAGCAAGGGCAAGTTTAAGGCGTTGTTTCATTCCCGAAGAGTAGTTTCGTACTGGTTTGTTTAAAGTAAATTTAGCACCCAGTAAACTTTGTATCTGTTTATTACTTTTATTATCCCTAATGGATTTGAACCTGCGGTGAAAGTCGAGGTGCTGCGAAAGGGTAAATTCTTCGATGAGTTCCTGGTAAGGAGCTGCCAATGACAAAAAACGGAATATTTTATCCGGTGGAATGACTTTCCCATCCTTAAAATAGTGAAGGGTACCTTGGCTCTGCTGAATTTTACCGGCTATTACCTGCATCAGTGTGGACTTTCCCGAACCGTTGCTTCCCACAATGGCATACGACTGACCGCTTTCAAGGCTAAGGTTGATATTGCTAAAAATCCAGTCGTCGTTGAATCGCTTGCCTATATTTTCGAGCTGGATTTGCATGAAAATGTAAAGTTTACAATTTGTGTTTACAATTTAAGGTTGCAAAAAAACCATTAAAATTAGCACTGCTTGTCTTCTTTGCGAGATTGGCTAATTAACACATTATATTTTCCCATTAAAGTCCATCGGTTCTTAACTTACTCTCCGCGTCCTTTTGAGTAGCCCTTCATTATGCCACGGCTCGAATTACCAACAAAAGAAATAATTTCATCCCGTTCGGAGGTAGCCGGCATCTCGCGTTCAATCGTATCACATGCCTGGCTAACATTAAGTCCTTTAAGAAAAATATAACGGTACAAATCCTGTATTTCGTTAATTTTTTCAGTGGTAAAGCCTCTGCGTCGTAAGCCAATGGAATTAATGCCAGCGTAAGAAAGAGGTTCACGGGCAGCTTTTGTGTAAGGAGGCACATCCTTACGAACCAATGAACCACCGGATATCATTGAATGGGCTCCTATATTCACAAACTGGTGTATAGCCGACAGTCCCCCTATGATTGCCCAATCGTCCACATTGATATGTCCGGCTAATGTAACTGCATTGGCGAGAATGCAGTTATTGCCAATCACACAATCGTGGGCAATATGTACATATGCCATTATTAAGCAGTTATCTCCTACTACTGTTTCCCAATTGGCTTTTGTAGCCCGGTTTATGGTTACGAATTCACGGATGGTGGTATTATTTCCGATGCGAACAATAGTTTCTTCCCCATCAAATTTAAGGTCTTGCGGAATAGCGGCGATTACGGCACCGGGATAAATTTTTACATTTTTCCCGATACGGGCGCCTTCCATAATGGTTACGTTGGAGCCAATCCAGCTTCCTTCTGCAATTTCTACATTTTGTTCGATATTGACAAAGGGTTCGATTACTACATTTTTAGCAATCTTTGCCTGGGGATGTACGTAGGCTAATGGTTGATTCATAAATTGTTATATTATTTTTTTCTTGCAATCTGGGCAAGCATTTCTGCTTCCATTACTATTTTATTGCCTACATAGGCTGTGCCTTTCATATGGCATATTCCTCTTCGTATAGGGGTTACAAGGTGCATGTCGAAAACCACGGTATCGCCGGGCACTACTTTATGACGAAAACGCACATCACTGATTTTCATAAAAAGTGTGATATAGTTTTCAGGATCAGGAACAGTATTAAGCACCAAGATTCCTCCGGTTTGCGCCATAGCCTCTATCTGAAGTACGCCGGGCATAACAGGTTCGTCAGGAAAATGTCCTACAAAAAAACTTTCGTTCATTGTAACGTTTTTCACCCCAATAACATGACTATCGCTCATTTCCATTATTTTATCAATAAAAAGAAACGGAGGACGATGAGGTAATAACTTTTTTATGCCATTAATGTCGAACAGAGGAGGCTTATTAAGGTCGAAACGGGGTACCTTGGGTGTTTTCAAATCTTCACGAAGGTGCTGACGGATAATTTTAGCAAATTCAACGTTGGTACTATGTCCGGGACGGGTTGCGTAAATATGTCCTTTCATTGGCATGCCTACCAGGGCAAGATCGCCTATCACGTCAAGTAATTTATGGCGGGCAGGTTCGTTGTTGAACCGCAGTTCGATATTGTTGAGTATGCCTTCTTTCAGTACTTCCACGCGGGGTTTATTGAAGAAAGTAGCCAGCCGGTCGAGTTCTTTCTGACTGATTATACGGTTTACAAAAACAATGGCATTGTTCAAATCTCCACCTTTGATAAGATTATTCTGAATAAGATATTCCAGTTCGTGTAAGAATACAAAGGTACGGCAAGGGGCAATCTGTGTTGAAAAATCAATAATACTGTTCAAACTAGCATTTTGTGTGCCTAATACGCTGGAAGCATAGTCAATCATCACCGAAAGGCGGTAATCTTCGCAGGGGACGGCTAGCATCTCCACTTTTTTTTCTACATTGGAATAGCTGATGTTGGATGTTATTTCAAAATATTCTCTTTCGATATTTTGTTCAACAATACCTGCTTTTTCGAGGGCTTCAATATAAAAGCGGGCACTTCCGTCGAGGATGGGTGTTTCTTCGCCATCGAGTTCTATCAGGGCATTGTCAATTCCTAATCCCACCAGGGCAGCAAGCGCATGCTCAATGGTCATTACATGAACATCATTAAACTTTAAAGTAGTTCCCCGGGATGTATCAACCACGTATTCGGCAAGAGCTTCTATAATAGGCTCACCTTCAAGGTCAATCCGTTTAAATTTGTAGCCATGATTTTCGTGGGCAGGAACAAATGTAAGTGTTACTTCTTTCCCTGTATGCAATCCGGCACCTTTTACCGATACTGGATTTTTAATGGTTCGTTGTTTAGGGTTCATTGCATTAAATTCTGATCGCAAAAATATAAAAAATATTGGGCAGTAAGATTTTCTTTTATCTGGCTATTTTTATTTTTTTTCTTTCAGTTGCCTGATTTCCTTTTCAAGAGCTTGTATTCTTTCCGCCAGTTTTGGCAAATTACGATACAGTACTATGGATTTGCGGGCATTGCCTATATCATCGGCAGGTGAGCCCAGCACAATTTGTCCTTCTTTTGTTACATTGCCCGGCACACCCGATTGGGCACCAATTTTCACATTATTGGCAATGGTTATATGCCCGACAAAACCTACTTGCCCGGCAACCATACAATTGCTCCCTATTTTCGTAGAGCCGGAGATACCTGTTTGCGCGGCAATTACTGTATTTTCTCCAATCTCAACATTATGTGCAACCTGAATAAGATTATCCAGTTTCACACCGTTTCTTATCAAGGTTGACCCCAGCGTTGCACGATCAATAGTAGTATTTGCACCTATTTCCACGTTATTTTCTATAATAACATTTCCTATCTGTGGCACTTTTTTATAGTCGCTGCCTTCCTGGGGTGCAAAGCCAAAACCATCGGCACCGATAACTACCCCGGAATGCAATGTACAATGCTTCCCAATTATATTGTCGGAATAAATTTTTACACTGGCAAAAATGGTTGTATTATCACCAATCTTAACATTATCACCAATATAACAGAGAGGGTAAATTTTTACATTTTCACCCAGTTCCACATTATTTCCTATCACACTGAATTCGCCAATATACACATTGTTACCCAGTTTTGTAGAAGCAGGTACATGTGCTTTTTCTGAAATTCCGGACTTGTTCAGTTGAATCTGGTTGTATAACTCGAGTAGGCGGGCAAAAGCTGCATAGGCATCTTCTACCCAAATTAAAGTGCAGGGCACCGGTTTCTCAGGCTTAAAATTACCATCTACAATTACAATGGAAGAATGTGTATTGTAAATAAAGGGAGTATATTTTGCATTGGCTAAAAAGCTCAGCGACATAGGTTCTCCTTGTTCTATTTTAGCAAGCTTGCTTACCGAAATTTCGGCATTGCCTTCAATCTTCCCGTTTAAAAGTGTAGCTATTTCTTTGGCAGTAAATCTCATGTATGTATTTTAAAAAGCGGTGCAAGATACAAAAATATTAATGTTCTATAATGAACTTTTCCAAAAATTCTGATAACATTTTTTACAGGTAAATCACAATAATTCCCTGATTTCTTTAGGATAACAAAGAAAATACTTGGTATCGGAAGGTTGAAGTGCCGAAATATTGAGTTGGTCAGTTGCCTGGGCTATGTCTTTCACTTCACCATTACGATACAGTAAAAGAATAGTGTCTTTCATCGGATTATATGCATTATTGGTTACACTTCCCGAATAAACAAAATAGTCTGAATCCGCAATATTTACATCCATTACACTGCATATCTTCTTTCCGATTTTTTCAATATAATCTTTGTCGAAAGGACGGTTTTGCAACTCGATAGCAAAGAGATTCCGGTGGATAAGATGGCTACTAAGCAAGGATAAAACAGGGTCGGAATGGAGAATCCACCCTTTTATGGCAGAAAGGATATCGCTGTCGTCGAGTTGGGCAAAAATACCAAGCATGTCGGGGTTGGAAATAAAATCCGGTTTCGTGATTCTCCGGCAGAGAAATGTCGCTAAAGCTGGGGAAACATTGAGTTTTTCACCGCTTTCGCAAAGTTGTCTTGCCCGGTGAAGGATATGAATGAGCATATTTTCGGCACTGAGTACCGTCTTGTGCAAATATACCTGCCAATACATCAGCCGCCTTGCCATGATAAATTTTTCGATGGAATAAATGCCTTTGGCTTCTACCATTAACCTGTCGTTATTCACGGTAAGCATCGCGATGATACGGTCGGTATTGATAACTCCTTCCGAGACCCCCGTAAAAAAACTGTCGCGTTTCAGGTAATCAAGGCGATCCATGTCTAATTGTCCTGAAACCAATTGGTGCAGAATCTTTTTATGGAAAGTATTGTTAAAAACAGACAAAGCCTGCGAAAGCGCCCCTGAGAATATTACATTCAACCGTTGTATATACATCTCCGAAAGGTCTTCGTGCGTAACATCAAATACCAGGCAATTTTCCGTTGCATGGCTGTAAGGTCCGTGCCCTATGTCGTGTAGCAATATAGCGAGGATAGCAGCTTCCGCCTCCTGCGGCGACAGGTTAAACCCTTTTAAACGTAATGTCTCCACAGCCATGCCCATAAGGTGCATAGCCCCCAATGCATGTGAAAAACGTGTATGCAATGCCCCCGGATACACAAGACTTGTCATTCCCAACTGTTGTATCCTCCTGAGCCGTTGAAACCATGGATGTTCTATTACATCAAATACCAACTCATTAGGAATTGTAACAAACCCGTAAATGGGGTCGTTCATTATTTTTCGCTTATTGATAAAACTTTGGTTCACCTGTATTGTTATTTTTGTATTCTGATTCCTGTTTTGGTTTTTTACAGATTGTGCAAAGTTAAAAAAGTATAAAGTACGCCCCGTTGAACAATAAACCGAAGGAATTTTCATTAATGATGTAAAAATACAGTTAAATTATGGAAAAAGTAAACATCCTTTGGGTTGACGATGAAATAGACTTGCTAAAGCCACACATTATCTTTTTACAACAAAAAGGATACGAGGTATTTACATCGAACAATGGGAACGACGTTCTAGAAATTCTGAAGACACAGCCTTTCGATATTGTTTTTTTAGACGAAAATATGCCCGGCTTGTCGGGTATTGAAACCCTGGCACTTATCAAGGCAAATTCTCCGCATCTCCCGGTAGTGATGATTACAAAAAGCGAAGAAGAAAGTATTATGGAAGATGCTATAGGGTCAAACATAGCCGACTATCTGATCAAACCAGTGAATCCCAACCAGATAATATTATGTTTGAAAAAAAATCTGGAAAATAAAAAAATTATTAGCGAAAAAACCACCATAGCTTACCAGCAGGAATTCCGGAACATTGGCATGGAAATCACCAATAAGCTCACGCATAGAGAATGGGTTGATGTTTATAAAAAACTCACAATGTGGGAGTTGAAATTACAACAATCGCAGGACGACAGCATAAGCGAAGTATTGAAATTACAGAAAAACGAAGCCAACCAGGTTTTTTCTAAATTTATTGAAAACAACTACCTCCAATGGCTAAAGGGAACTTCCGCCGACCGTCCCGTGCTTTCACACACCTTAATCCGCGAAAAAGTATTCCCACTACTTAACAGCAATACTGCGCTGTTTATGATCGTGATTGACAACCTGCGCTACGACCAGTGGAAAGTTTTGCAACCTATCCTCGAAGAATATTACCGGGTAGAAAACGATGAAATATATTACAGTATCCTTCCTACTGTTACTCAATATGCCCGCAATGCCATGTTTGCCGGATTACTGCCCGCAGAGATTGAAAAAAAGTATCCCCAATACTGGATGGAAGAAGGTGAAGAAGGCACCAAAAATCAATACGAAAGCGAACTGTTATCGGAATTGCTGAAACGGTTCGGGAAAGACATCAAATATTCCTATACAAAAATATTAAATCTGAACTCTGGCAGAAAGCTGGTAGAATCGCTATCTAATCTATTGGTAAACAAATTCAATGTGATAGTTTACAATTTTGTGGACATGCTTTCGCATGCCCGCACCGAGATGGAAGTGATTCGTGAGCTTGCCGACGACGAACCGGCTTATCGTTCGCTCACCCTTTCCTGGTTTAACCACTCCCCACTTTTCGAAATTCTGCGCTACCTGGCAGAAAAAAAGATTAATGTGGTGATTACCACCGATCATGGGTCAGTACGGGTAAACAACCCTGTAAAAATCATCGGAGATAAAAACACCAATACCAATCTCCGCTACAAAACCGGACGCAGCCTGAATTATAATCCCAGAGAAGTGTTTGAAGTGAGGGATCCTTACCAGGCTTATCTTCCGAAAACCAATGTGAGTTCGGCTTATGCATTTTGCCGTCGCAACGACTATTTTGCCTATCCCAATAATTACAATTACTTTGTGAATTATTACCGCAACACTTTTCAGCATGGAGGAATTTCCATCGAAGAAATGTTGATCCCATTTATTACGCTAAAACCCAAATAAATACAAAACAAATAGTTTATTTGCCTATAAATTGTACAACACATTACAATGAAAATTATCTGCAAAACTCCTGATGACCTGCTACCGGCAGCACATGTTTTATTGGAAACATTTCCGCAAAACAGAGTTTTTGCTTTTCAGGGTGAAATGGGAGCCGGAAAAACGACCTTTATCAAAATCATTTGCCACCTGCTGGGCTCGGACGAAGTGGTAAACAGCCCAACATTTTCCATTATCAATGAATATTTTACAAGTGAAGGGACAAGCCTGTTTCATTTTGATTTTTACAGATTGAAAAAACAGGAAGAAGCTGTTGATATGGGTGTAGAGGAATATCTGTACAGCGGAGCATATTGTTTTATCGAATGGCCGGAAAAAATTCACTCCCTGTTGCCGGCAAATATCGTAAAAGTTGAAATCAAGGTTGATGAAATCCACAAAAACAGGCTAATCATTTTTTAAATAATAAAAATTTGTAATTTTAGACGCTGCTAACCCGAATAAAAACACCGTTGCCATGATGGAAGAAGGTTCCCCTACCCCACTGAAATTCTCCATTTCCGAATCGTTGATGCACCAGACAGAAATGCTGGAAGTTGCAAAACAGCAATGCAGGCTTTCCATTGGAATTCCCAGTGAGACCTCCATACATGAAAACCGTGTGGGACTAATCCCGGAAGCAGTGGGTTTGCTTGTGCAAAACGGACATACCGTATTTGTACAATCCGATGCAGGCAGGATGGCTTGTTTCACCGATAATGAATACCTTGAACAAGGTGCGACCATAGTACATTCAGCCAGAGAAGTTTTTCAGGCAGACATCGTTTTAAAAATTGCTCCTGTTTCGGCACAAGAAATGGAATATCTGAAACCCCGGCAAATTCTGATTTCTTCGTTGCAGATTTCAGCACAAAATGAGATATATTTCCGGCAACTGATGGCTAAAAAAGTAACGGCTATCGCTTTCGAGTTTATACGGGATAAAACCCGTACCCTGCCCGTTATCCGTGCCATGAGCGAAATCGTAGGAAATACCTGTATATTTCTTGCAGCAAAATATTTAAGCGATCCCGAGTACGGAAAAGGCATCATGTTCGGCGGCTTTTCGGGAATAACACCCACCGAAGTAGTCATCATTGGAGCTGGCACCGTAGGCGAATTTGCTGCCCGCGCCGCCATAGGGATGGGTGCCTTGATAAAAGTATTCGATAATTCGATATACAAACTCCGTAGAATACAAAATAACCTGAATAGCAGGGTATTTACTTCCATTATCAACTCCCGTCTTCTTGCCGATTCGTTGAAAACCGCCGATGTGGTGATTGCAGCATTCCGTTCAGCAAACGGACGTTCGCCATTGATAGTTACTGACAGCATGGTGAAAAACATGAAAGAAGGTTCGGTAATCATGGACATCAGCATTGATCAGGGAGGTTGTATTGAAACTTCATACATTACCAATCATACAAACCCTGCATTTAAAAAGTACGGAGTTACCCATTATTGCGTTCCCAACATTGCATCGCAGGTACCGCATACGGCTTCGCTTGCTCTGAGCAATTTCTTTTCCCCGGTTCTGTTACGTGCCGGTGATGAAGGCGGAATGGAAAACTTATTGAAAAATGAAGCCGGGTTACGAATGGGGGTGTATATTTATAATTCTATACTTACCAATCAGGTAATTGGGAAAGAATTCAACATCCCATCACAGGATGTTGATCTTCTGATGACTTCGTGGGGATAAAACCGTATTGCTATTGGTTCAGAAAGAATTTAAAGTCCTGAAGAGTTTTCATTACACTAACATTTTCAGGCAATGGCAGATTGTAATCCGCCATTTGTAATCCACTGACAAATATGGGTACTTTCGGAAATGCATCGTGCAACTGTTGAAAATACGCTGCAATTTCTTTTTCGGTTTTTGGTGCACTTAAAGAAGTTACCAAAACATCGGGAGGTTTCACTTTTCCTATCTCCAAGAGGTTATTAAAGGGAACCGACTGCCCAAGATAAATAAGCTTGTGCCCGTTTTTCCGGATGATATATGCATAAAAGAGTAAGCCCAATTCGTGCCATTCACCTTCGGGAAGAAACAGCAAAAAACGTTTGGATTGAGCAGTAATTGGCGAAATTTGCCCGTCAATAGCCACAATAAGTTTTTGGCGGAGAAGGTTTGATATAAAATGCTCCTGTGCAGGATTGATATTACCCACCTGCCATAGCACACCTACCTTATCAAAAAACGGATAGATGATATTCAGAATGGTGTTTTCAAACCCGAGGCTGATGGATGCGTTGGCAATGGTTTTTTCAAATTTTTTTTCATCAAGTTCCATCATAGCAATGATGAGATTCTCAATCTGGCTGTCGCTGTTACTTGCATCGAATGAAATGCTCAATACTTTTTCATTCAATACTTCATCACTAAGCCGGGCAGTTTTAGAAATTTTAAACCCATTTCGTAACAGCAAGGAAATATTCAGCAAACGCCGGAGTTGAGTGTCACTGTAATACCGGATATTCCCCGAAGTTCGCATGGGCTTCACCACCTGGTATCTCTTTTCCCACATACGAATAGTATGTGCTTTTATTCCGGTTAATCTTTCCAGATCGTTGATTGAATAATTACTTGCAGACATAGACATAATTTTGTACAAAAACAGAAAACAAACATTTAACAAAAAAGTTCAATGTAATCATAAACAGATTACAGCAAAATTTCTCTTAATTTCTGGGGAATATTTTTCAGACCTTCCGTTTTTTTTCCGCCGGCAGTTGCAAAAAATGGTTGTCCACCGCCTCCACCCTGAATTTCTTTGGCAAGCTCCCGGATTATGCTTCCGGCATTGATCTGTTTTCCTTTTATTAATTCATCAGAAACGGAAAGGGTTAAAGCCGGTTTTCCCTGAAAGATGGTGCCTCCGCAGAATAAAAAATTACCGTTGGAGTTTTTTACTTCATAGGCCAAATCTTTTACAAAATTGGCATCCACATCCTTTTCGGGGTAGTATTCAACTACTTGTATATCGTTTATGGCTTTAGCTTTAGCGATTAATTCCTTTGCCAGTTGTTTTACTTTTTCATGGGTAAATTCTTCTACCTGCTTTTGCAGTGAAGCATTTTCTTCCAACAAGCTATTGATGCTTTTGAAAATGTCTTTGGTATTCTTTAACAAAGCTTTAACTTCTTCCAGCAGCAAATGCTGGCTATTGTAATATTCTTCGGCTTTGTCGGCAGTAATTGCTTCAATCCTGCGAACGCCTGCAGCAATGGCTCCTTCGGATATTATTTTTATCATCCCGATGGTTCCGGTAGCAGAAACGTGTGTGCCACCACACAACTCAACGGATTCGCCAAAACGAATCACACGGACATGGTCGCCATATTTTTCGCCAAACAAAGCCATTGCACCCATTTCTTTAGCTTTGGAAATAGGAAGATTACGATGTTCGTCGAGAGGAATGTTGCTACGAATGAGCTTATTTACAACCTTTTCTACGGCAAGAATTTCTTCCTCTGTCATTTTAGCAAAATGTGAAAAGTCGAAACGCAACCTTTCGTCGTCCACCATCGAACCTTTTTGTTCCACATGATTGCCTAAAACCTGGCGAAGAGCAAAATGCAGTAAGTGGGTAGCGGAATGGTTATCGGCAGTAAGCCTTCTTTTTTCTGCATTCACCATTGCCGTGAATGTACCATTTACATCCTTTGGAAGTGAGTTACTTATATGAACAACCAGGTTATTTTCTTTTTTAGTATCGTTAATTTCGATTTTTTCGTCCCCACAGATAAGCCACCCGCTGTCGCCAACCTGTCCGCCACTTTCGGCATAAAAAGGAGTTTGATCCAAAACTAACTGATAAAACTCTTTTCCTTTGGTTTTTATCTTACGGTATTTCATGATTTCCGATTCTGTTTCCAACGTGTCGTAGCCAACAAACTGGGTTTCTTCCTTGCTGCTTTTCAGCATCGCCCAATCTTCGGTATCTACGGTAGCCGCCTGGCGCGAACGCTCTTTCTGTTGTTCCAGACCTTTGGAAAAACCCTGCATGTCAACGTCACAACCTATTTCACGAGCCATCAGTTGCGTGAGGTCAATCGGAAAACCGTAAGTGTCGAAGAGTTCAAAAGCAAAATCGCCTTCGATAAACTGTTTGCCGGAACGACTTTCGATGTACTGCTGAAATTTTTGAATGCCGTTGGACAAAGTGCGAAGGAAAGAATTCTCTTCTTCGGCGATTACTTTTTCAATAAGCTCTTGTCTGGCTTTTAACTCAGGAAAAGAAGCACTCATTTGTTGCACCAACAAAGGAATCAGCTTAGTGATAAATGGCTCCCGAAAATCGAGAAATGTATAACCGTAACGAACAGCGCGACGCAGAATCCGTCGGATAACATAGCCTGCTTTGTTGTTGGAAGGAAGTTGCCCGTCGGCAATGGCAAAAGCAATGGCACGCAAATGATCGGCAATAACACGCATTGCGATGTCGTTTTTAACATCTTCGCCGTAATTTTTATGAGAAATATTGGCTATTTCGCGTATAATAGGCTGAAAAACACCGGTATCATAATTAGATTGTTTGCCTTGTAGCACCATGCAAAGGCGCTCGAAACCCATTCCGGTGTCAACATGCTTTGCAGGCAGTGGAACTAAACTACCATCTGCCATGCGGTTATATTCAATGAAGACCAGGTTCCAGATTTCGATTACCAATGGATTTCCGGTATTTACAAGGTTTTTTCCGTCAGTTTTCTTGCGTTCTTCGTCGCTGCGAATGTCCACGTGGATTTCGGAACAAGGACCGCAGGGACCGGTTTCTCCCATTTCCCAAAAATTATCTTTTTTAGAGCCCAAGAGAATACGATCTTCCGGAACTATAGCTTTCCAAAAGTTAAAAGCTTCCATGTCAACCGACATTCCATCGTTTTTATCACCACCAAAAACGGTAACATACAAACGGCTTTTATCCATTTTATAAACGCCGGTAAGCAGTTCCCATGCCCATGCAATGGCTTCTTTCTTAAAATAATCGCCAAACGACCAGTTACCAAGCATCTCAAACATGGTATGATGGTAAGTGTCGTGCCCTACTTCTTCCAGGTCGTTATGTTTTCCGGAAACACGCAAACATTTCTGTGTATTTGCAATACGCAGATATTTTACCGGCGAATTTCCAAGGAAAATGTCCTTAAACTGGTTCATGCCGGCATTGGTAAACATAAGGGTAGGGTCGTTTTTTACCACCATGGGTGCCGATGATACTATCTGATGTTGCTTAGAATTAAAAAAATCGAGAAAGGTTTGCCTTATCTGTGATGCGTTCATATGCAATGGTTAACAAATTTTAACAGTGAGTAAAATAAATTGGAATACTAAACGGGATGCAAATTTAGTTTTTATTACTTAACTGGTAAAAAGAAATTCGGCTTGTAATAAAATATTGAAAAATAGTATTAAACAGTGATTGACTTAAAGTAAAGTTTGCCAACTTTAAAAGTTTGTGTAAGTTTGCAAGCTACTTGTACAGAGATTTCCTTAAATTATTTATGGCGAAAATAAAATACCACATTAATCTTCATTCCCTGAGCATTGAAAAAGTCCGGGTAACCGTTAAACAGCGACTGCTTCGCTGGCTTGGAGTGCTTGCTTCGGGGATGGTGTTTTCGGCAGTAGTGCTTTTTATTGCTTATAATTTCTTTAATTCGCCAAAAGAGAAGATGTTGCTTAGGGAAATTGACCAGTTGAAATTCCAGTATGAAATTTTAAACGACCGCTTCGACCGTGTGCAAAAAGTACTAAGCAACGTTCAGGACAGGGACGATAATATTTATCGCGTAATTTTTGAAGCTGAACCTATTTCCGGTGATGTACGTAAAAACAGCTTTATCAGCGGCGACCGTTATGCCAAGCTTTCCGGATACAAAAACTCTGACATTGTAGTCAATTCTACCAAGAAACTGGACCAGATTACCAGCCAGATTTATATGCAAAGCAAGTCGTTCGACGAGGTTTTTAAGCTGGCAAAAGGCAAAGAAAAGATGCTGGCAAGTATTCCTGCCATTCAGCCGGTAAAAAATACACAACTTCGTGCCATCAGTTCTTATTTCGGCTATCGTACCGACCCGTTTTACAAAGTTATAAAACTTCACCAGGGTGTGGATTTTTCTGCACCTTCCGGAACACCGATTTTTGCAACTGGCGATGGAATGGTAACCGTTGCCGGAAGGGATAAGGGCGGCTATGGTAACCAGGTGATGATTAACCACGGATTCAGCTATCAAACCATGTATGCCCATCTTTCCAAAATAAAAGCAAGAAGAGGCGAGCGGGTGAAACGGGGAGAGGTTATTGGCTATGTAGGCAATACCGGTAAGTCAACCTCTCCGCATCTACATTACGAAGTACATAAATCAGGCAAGCCTATTAACCCTATCAACTTTTTTTTCAACGACCTTACGCCGGCAGAATATGAACTGATGCTCGAACTTTCTTCCCGCCCATCGCAAACCATGGATTAACAATAATGTTATGGCAGCCCGCAAACCAAAACCGGAAAAGATTTATTACTCCATAGGGGAAGTGGCTAAGATGTTTAACGTAAACACATCTCTGATCCGCTTTTGGGAAAAAGAGTTCGATATCATTCAGCCACACCGCAACAACAAAGGCAACCGCATGTTTACCAAACAGGATGTGGATAACTTTTATATCATCTATCATCTGGTAAAAGAACGGGGCTACACCCTGCAGGGAGCTAAGGAGAAATTAGAAAACAACAAGGCAGACATTTCGGCAGAAGCAGAAATTGTACAATCGCTCAACAAAATAAAGAATTTCCTGCTGGAAATTAAAGATCAGTTGTAGCCCATGCTAAAATCCGGTTGCGAAGCCCGTTGTCCTGCCTGCTCACACAGGGATTTTACCATGCAGCAAAGCCTTGAACAAAAATACCAATGGATAGAAAAACAACTCTCGACCTGGAAAGAAGTTTTGCAAACGGTACAAAGCGTGGAAGAAAACAACCGCTGGGGATACCGCAAAAAAGTTTGCCTTTCCGCCCGGTATAATGACAATTTCTGGAAATTTGGTGTTGTAAAACGTGTCTAGTCCTGAAATAGCTTGACAGGTTTTACAGCAAAATTGAAAAATGAAAGAAGTAGAATCTGAACAAGAGAAAGAACAAAGAAAAGAGAAAGAACAAGAAAAGGAAAGATTTCCCAGAGAAACATCCGGGTTTTCCATTGCACACAAGAGGTGGATAGCTCGGGAAATTTCTGCAGGACGAATGACGATCCCACAAGCGATCGATAAATTTGATTTTCAGAGCAAGGATCCGAAGTCTCTTTTAAGATATGGGAGTAAGCGTTATGCGCCTCAAATTGTAGTATCTTTGCCAGTAATGACAGAAAAAGAACGTATCAAACATGAAATTCTTCTCAAACGTGTAAAAGAGTTACAGAAGCAACTCCAAGACGCTCAGATGAAGAACATTGCTCTGGAAACGCTTATTGATGTAGCAGAGGAGCAATTAAACATTCCCATCCGAAAAAAAGCTGGGTCCAAGCAGTAACACTCCTGCGACAGATGTATCCTCACTTTGGGGTGGGATACATCTGCCGACTGTTTGGAAAAACCCGCCAGGGGTGGTATGAACAATGTGAGCAAAAAGAAGACAGGTCGCTTTCAGGCATCTTGATTTTAAAGTTAGTAGAAGAGATACGATAATCGTTGCCGCGTGTTGGTACGCGAAAGCTATTGCATCTGCTGCAACCTGATCTGGAGGCTCACAACATCAAACTTGGGCGTGATAGCCTTTATGAATTATTGGGGCAATACGGTTTACTGTTACGCTATCGCAGGCGAAAGCACTACACAACAGACTCCAATCATCCATACAGAAAGTATCCTAATCTTATACGCCAGATGATACTCACACGAGCGGAGCAACTTTGGGTTAGCGATATTACCTATTTGCGGCTCACACAAAATTTCTGTTACCTGAGCATTGTCACCGACGCTTATTCACGAAAAATCATCGGGTATCAGTTGCATCCCACACTTGCCAGTGAAGGCATTAAAGACGGCTATAAGCACTTTAAAACGAAAAGACAAACCCATTCATCATTCTGATCGTGGAATCCAGTATTGTTGTGCTGATTATATTCAGACGCTTGAACGGTGTAATATCCAGATCAGCATGACTGAAAATGGTGACCCCTATGAAAATGCCATTGCCGAAAGAGTGAACGGAATACTAAAAGCAGAGTTTGGACTGGATAAAACTTTTTCCTGTATAGAGCAAGCCATTACTACAACACACGAAGCTATTAATGCTTACAACAACAAACGTCCTCATGCCAGTTGTGATTATCTTACACCCGGTGAAGCACATGAGCAGAATGGTATTTTGCGAAAACGGTGGAAACCAACATTAAAACCAATAGCAGAATTAACAATATAAAAACTTGCATCAGCATGAAAAACATCAGAAGTCCCTGACAAGCCAAATCAGGATTAAGGCAAATCCTGTAAAGTCTATTCAGTATTACAAGAAAAGATGACAAGCAGTTAAAGGAATAACGACAAAACTGTAAACCATCTTCAGGATTAACACAAAACCTGTAATCCAAAACAAGGATTAATAAAATAACTGTAATCAGAAACCAGGATTAAAAAAATAAGTGTATTTTTGAATCCGGATTACCGCATTAACCTGACAAGTAATATTAGTTTTTAACCCAAAATCTGTCAAGTATTTTCAGGACGGTACATGGCGATGCTAATATTATAAATTCCATCATTACGATAATAGCTTCCGCCGTTACGATGAGGCTTTCCGTCATTACGATGATAGCTTCCGCCGTTACGATAAAGCTTTCTGCCATTACGATGAGGCTTTCCGCCAGCGGAAATTATTATCATAATGCCGTCTATGAGTTTTCTATAAAGATTTAACTAAATAGTGCCTTGAATTTGGAGTGCCTAAAATGCCTAAAGTTAGCTAAAACTTTAGGCACTTCAAACCTTAGTTCACTTTAAGTACTTCTTATGAACAATTATTTGTAATATTACTGTTTTTATCAGGAAATTTGCTTTTTCAAAAAACAATTTGATGAACTCCCCTTTAATCGAAATATGTGTTGACACACTTGCTTCTGCGATAGCTGCGGAACATGCGGGAGCAAACCGAATTGAACTTTGTAGTGCTTTGTCTTTGGGCGGACTTACACCAGGCGCAGGCTTGATGCAGCAGGTAAGAGAAATGGTAAACCTTGCTTTGCATGTGATGATACGTCCGCGTGAAGGCGATTTTTGCTATTCGGAAGAGGAGTTTGCGGTAATGAAGACAGAAATAACCGTTGCAAAGCAATTACATGCCGATGGTGTGGTATTTGGTTTGCTGCTTCCCGATGGAAATATTGACACAGAAAGAACCAAAATCCTTACAGAACTGGCACATCCTTTAAATGTTACTTTCCACCGTGCCTTCGATTTGACCAATGATCCTTTTTCTGCGCTCGAAGAAATTATAAGCTGTGGAGCCAGCCGTATCCTCACTTCCGGACAGGCACCAACTGCATTGGAAGGTGCTGCATTGATAGCTAAACTGGTAAAACAGGCAGGCGACCGCATCATTATTTTGCCGGGATCAGGAATAAATGCATCTAATATTATCAAAATAAAAAACATTAGCGGTGCAGGCGAGTTTCACCTTTCAGGGAAAAAGATTTTTGAAAGCAAAATGCAGCTACGGAAGGAAATTTTTGGTTTTACATCTGTTTCTTCCGTCAATTTTTATGAAAACAGGGAGGCTTGCGAAGAAATTATACGAGAAACGATTCAATTGTTAGGGTAGTATCCGTTATGAAACATTGGTAGTGTGCCGGATAAAAAAGCCCGCCAAATTCCTGGCAGGCTTAATTTCTTAAAATTGTTGAATTTAATTTATTGAAGTGGAGTTATTACTTCCAGTACTTCAGGTAAATCCATCCCTAATTTTTTAACATGTTCAAGAGTAGGCACACCGTTTTTATTCCATCCACGACGGGTGTAAACGGCATCGAGCAACTGTTCGTAACGGTTTTCGCGGTATTTACGGGTAGCAGCCATCTTCTCCTTAAGAGTCATCTTGGTTGGATCCAAATTTTGCAGTTCAATAAGTTGCTTGTCGTAACGTTCCTGACGGCTAAGATATTCTTCTTCGGTAACCGGACCGCAGGCACGGTAAGGCTGGGCATCATGTTTGCGTAAGCCATATCCGCGACGGATACTGAAAATTCGCTGGAAATTGTAAACCCGTTCACTTTGCGTAATCAAAGAATTTTTATCCAGTTCTCTGCCGGTAACGGCTTTGTAAATGGTTACATAATTGTCAACGTGTTCGGGAACCTTGGCGGGTTCGTTGGTTTCGCGGTTATTTTCGGGTTCCACATCATTCCAGGGGAGTTTGCAAAGTCCCTGCAATCCGAACCATGTACGGAACATAGGGAAATAGTGCAGTGCTTCGGCTTTGTTTTCGAAGGTGGGAATCTGGTTGTTTACCATATCCATAAAAATGAGCCAGGCTTCGTCGTGTTGGGGACCTTTGTTGGTCATGGCGTATCCACCTTGTTGTGCCAACGATTCTTTGCTGATGTACTGTGAATATTCCAGCCCTTTGTTTTCCATGCCAATGTCCTGCATAAACTTGGGGTCGCCCCAGCCTTTTTCGGCAAATAGAGCCTTCATTTTGCGTATTCCTAAACCGGCTATTTTTCCAAAGCCTTCTCCTTTTGCAACCAGGTGAAGCAGTTCCATAGCTGCATCGGCATTACCGAAGTTAAGTTTCATTCCACCGGTACGTTCTTCGTTCAGGATGCCATTTTCATAACATTCCATAATGAAACCCATGAGGGTTCCCCATGAAATGGTACAGATACCGTATGTATCGCAATAGAAATTAGATTCGATGGTAAAATCAGGATTAAAGATTCCCATGATAGAGCCCAAAGAAGAAGTAGATTCATATTCGGGACCATCAACGATAACTTTTTGTCCTTTGTAAGGGCCGCTACGGAGTTCGTAATTATCCACACCTTTGGCACAAGCCATGTTGCAACCTATCCAGCATCCGTCGGGCATACCTTGGGTAAAAAAGGATTTCCATACTTCCCCGTTGATTTTGCCAATGTCGGGATGGGTGCCGAATTTAAAATTATGTACCGGTAACAGGTCATAGTCGTTCATGATATGGGTAAGGTGGGCGGTTCCCTTGCTGCGCATTTCGCATTGCGAATCGTCTAACTCACGCATTTCGCGGTTGAAACGTTTTCCGCGTTCCATAATAGGTTCCAGATCGACCACATTATTTCTATTTCCGCTGGCACCTTTGGATTTGGCTACCAATGCGAGAATTTTTTTATCCCGAAGAACAGTACCAATCCCACCACGCCCAGCCTGT
>JALOCA010000044.1 GCA_023227965.1 Lentimicrobiaceae bacterium
TAAAATAGGGCAGCTTGGTACAAGGCCCCAATTATTCGAATCGCAAAACTTTAGTGAACAAGCCATGCAGAAGCAATTCGCACAGATGGTTGTTCCGATGGACCTTGACACTGTTCTGACACGCATCGAAAAAGTAGACGGGAAAAATCCCGAAGTGCAAAGGATCATGGCTGAAATTACAAAAGATGTTGATGTTTCAGAAAACCAGAAAAACGATATCGAAAACCTCGCAAAAGCAGAATACGGATTTCTAGGAATCGCCAAAGAACTTGATGTCGATTCGCTTGCAATCAACTGCTGGACAAGGGTTCAGGAGCGAATCGGAATTTCAGTTTGTTCTGTGATTGGCCGTTTAAATGAACGGGGAATGCTGACAGCCTGTGAAGTAGATGTTCCGGGTGCAGCAACCATGCATGCTATAAACAGCGCCGGGTTAAACATTACAGCCCCGCAATTCATCGACTGGACCGATTTGCATCCAACCGAGGAAAACGTTTGGCTGGCATGGCATTGTGGTAACGCTCCGCGCAGTATCTGTGCCAAAGATTGCAAACCCAAATTGGTAAGAAACGAACGAATGATACAATGGTGCCCCACCTGTCACGGTGCCCTCGAATTCCGCCTGAAACCCGGTCCGGTTACATGCGCCCGATTGGTCGAATACGACGGACAATTCAACATGTTCTATGGATCGGGCGAAGTAGTCGACATTCCACCATTCGTGAGAGGGGCCTATGGCTGGGTGAAAGTGAAAGATGTATTCGATTGGGAAAATAAAATGATTGAAAACGGGATCGTGCATCATGGCTCTTTAATTCACGATGCCAAAGTTGCCGACGCTTTGGAGTGGTTCTGTTATTTTCTTGGTATAAAGGGTGTCAGAGGCGCTTAATATTTTTTAATTAAACAGATTATGGGAAAAATGATTCGTATAACATTGGTCAAACCAGGGGAACTGGTAATAGACCAGACCGGTATTCCTAATCCCGGGAAAGATGAAATACTCTTAAAAGTGGAACGCTGCGGTGTATGCGGTTCTGATCCAACTATTTACAGGGGTTTGCATCCTTATGCAAAAAAACAACTGATCATGGGACATGAGTTTTCAGGTACCATTGAAGAACTTGGGGAAAACGTGAAGCATCTGAAAAAAGGGATTCGTGTAACCGCTATTCCTCATGTTGTCTGCGGAAAGTGCAAACCCTGCCAGACAGAAACCTACAATTTCTGCGAAGAATTGAAATGCATGGGAGCCGAGGCGGATGGAGCTCATGTTAATTATGTATGTGTGGATGCTAAAATGGTGCTTCCTATCCCCGATACGATGACCATGGATGATGCTGCAATGGTGGAACCTGCCTGTGTCGCCTATCACGGTGCGAAGCGCGGCGAAATAAAATCCGGCGATATCGCCCTTGTTGTCGGTGCCGGGCCTATAGGAATATTCGCCATGCAAAGTTGCAAGGTTCTCGGTGCCAAAAAAGTAATTATTGCCGATCTTGATGAATGGAGATTAAATCTGGCAAAAAAACTGGGTGCTGATGGAACAATAAATGTAAGGAAAGAAACACTCGAACAGGGATTAACGCGTCTTTTCGGCAATGCCAAAGACGTGGATGTATTCTATGATTGTGTTGGGGAAAAAGGAAAAGCATTTGATGAAATTCTCAAGATTGCCCGGCGCGGTACCCGCATTGTAATCATCGGCGTGCTACAGAACGAATACTGCATCCCGCACCTGCCCGATTTTGTTCAGCATGAATTAAGGATTTC
Organism: Lentimicrobiaceae bacterium; assembly: GCA_023227965.1. NCBI lineage: Bacteria > Pseudomonadati > Bacteroidota > Bacteroidia > Bacteroidales > Lentimicrobiaceae > Lentimicrobiaceae bacterium. Next base: position 1,774 of record JALOCA010000044.1, read on the forward strand.
CGGAACCACCATGTATGTTCCGCAGGATTACAAAGAAATGATTGACCTCATGGGAAAAGGGAAAATTTCCACGAAAGGGATGATCACTCACTATTTCAAAATCTCTGAAATAAAAGAAGTCTTCAAAATGATCGATAGCAGGAAAGAACCCTTTTTTAAAATAATGCTTACTTACGATTAACGAATATGAGCCTATTGGGAATAGATATTGGATCAAGTAGCTGCAAAGGCGTCATATTCAGCATTTCGGGAATTGAATTGGCAAGTGAAAGCCAATCCTACTCCACCGTAAACATTGGCCCATCAATGGTTGAGATAGATGCAATGGTATTCAGGGATGCAGCATTCAAGGTCATTCGTTTGCTGAGCGAACGGGTAAAGAATGATCCTGTTGAAGCCCTCGCCATCAGTTCTCATGGCGAAACAACCATACCCGTCGACAAAAATGGGAACACCACAGGCCCGGCGATAATGAATTCCGATAATCGTGCCGCGGGAGAAGCCGAATGGTGGGATAAAACATTTGGAAAAAAACGAATCTATAAAATCACCGGTGTTCCATTGCACGCCATGTTCTCCTTAAACAAGATCATGTGGATCAGAAAAAACAAACCAGAGATTTATGCAAAGACAGATAAATTCCTGAGTGTGGGCGATTACATTTTGACACAACTGGATTTGCTTCCATACACAGATTACTCGCTTGCTTCGAGAACTATGGCTTTTGATATCCACAACCATTGCTGGTCGGAAAAAATCCTGACACATTGCGACATTCCAAAAGAAAAATTCGGAATCCTTGCTGCATCCGGCACCCTTGTAGGCAGACTATCCAAAGAAATAGCATCACAGCTCGGATTAATGGAAGGAACAGTTGTAGCTTTGGGAGGACACGATCAGCCCTGTGGTGCATTGGGGGCTGGAGTGATTGCATCGGGTGACACTTCCGATTCCGCTGGCACTTACGAATGTCTTGTTGCTGTTTCAGACAAACCATACAATACGGATCAGGCTTATAAATATAATCTTAATTCATATTGTCATGTCGTTCCCAATAAGTATGTTACGCTGGCTTTTTTCCCGGCAGGCTTTATCATCAATTGGTTCATCAATCAGTTTTGCGAAAATGATAAAATGAATGCTGAAAAAGAGAACAATAACGTTTTTGACTTATTAAATAAGACAATTGAATCAATCACTGAGCCTACCGGGATTCTTGTGACTCCTCATTTAGTAGGATCCTGCAACCCGCACTGGGATGCTAATGCAACAGGGTCTATTATTGGATTGACTTCTTCATCGGATAAATATCATCTATACAAAGCAATCTTTGAAGGCCTTGCATGCGAGCTTGCAGAGAACATTTCGGCGTTGGAAGAAATAACAGGTAAAATTAAAAATGTTAGAATTTTTGGCGGAAATACCCGATCTGAATTTACACTAAAACTTCGTGCTGATATTGCAAACAAATCCTTTCAACTGCTTAGTCATCCCGAAGCTGTCTGTCAGGGAGCGGCAATGCTTGCAGGTATTGCAGCCGGTATTTACAAAAATGCTGAAGATGCCGTCAAACAAACCCTGCAATTAAAAAGCACCATTTCTCCCGATAAGGAAATGCATTTGAAATATAAAAAGCAATTAGATAAATACAAACTGATTTATTCATTATTGGCGAAAATAAGAAAAATATGAAAACAACATCAGGAAAAAAGCTAACAAGCAGAGACCGGGTAAAAAGAGTTTTCAATCATCAGGAAGCAGACAAAGTGCCAGTTGATTTCGGTGGAACCGTAGTTACCTGCCTTGATATTGAAGCGCATAAAAAATTGAAAAAATATTTAAATATTTTCGATGATAATGACACAATAATTGATTACACTATGGGTACTGTGGAGCCCTGCGACCAGCTTAAGAATCTCTTTGAATCGGATTTTCGCAGAATATCGCTAAATGTAATACCACCAGACATCATCAACAATACTTACTACGATGGTTTTGGAATGAAGCTGAAAAAAGCAGTGCCTCATGAATATTTTGATGTAATAGAGAATCCTTTAAGGGAAGCTAAAATAGATGATTTGGAGAGAATGCAGTTGCCTGATGCAAATAATCCTGCACTATATTATGGATTAAAGGATAAAGCGAAAGATCTTTTTGAGAACAGTAAGTATGCCATAGTTGCTGATTTTGGTGTTCCAGGATTCTACGAAACATCACAAAAATTAAGAGGTTACGAAAATCTCGCTTGCGATCTTCTGATGAATTTTGATTTTTTAAGATTCCTGTTCGACCGGTTACTGGAATTGCAGAAAACATTTTTCAAAAACTATATTGATCAGGTTGGGAAATATGCCCAGGTAATCTGCTATGCCGATGATTTAGGGATGCAGGATAGACCGCAAATGGATACTGAAACCTACAGGGAAGTCCTGAAACCTTACCACAGCGCTATTTTTAAATTCATCCATGAAAGAACCGATGCAAAGATCATGCTCCATTGCTGCGGTTCCATCATTCCATTGATTGACGATCTGATCGAAACAGGAGTGGATATTCTCAACCCGGTTCAGACCCGCGCAAAAGATATGGATCCTGCTCTTCTGAAAGAAAAATTTGGCGACAGGATAATTTTCTGGGGCGCTTTCGACGAACAATACACCCTTCCAAATGGAACAAAAAACGAAATCTATGCGGAGACAGAACGGCTGATGAAAACTTTGGGTAAAGACGGCGGTTATGTCTTCGGCCCAGGTCACAATATTCAATCGGATACCCCGGCTGAAAATATTGTTGCCATGTTTGAAGCGGCAAAAAAATATAGGATTTACCAATAATTAAAGAAAACCTATGAACAAGAAAAATAATTTCTCCTCGAAACCAAACAATTTGTATGTCTACATTATATCTATGGTAGCGGCGGTAGGCGGTTTTTTATTCGGATATGATATTTCTATCATATCGGGGGCAATCATTTTTATGAAACAAGAATTCAACCTGACAGGCGCCAACCTTGGTTTTGTTATGAGCAGCGCCCAAATAGGATGTGTGTTTGGCGCATTACTGGGAGGAACCATTTGCGACTTGTTTGGCAGGAAAAAAGCATTATTCTTCTCATCCATCTTATTTGGCTTATCAACAATTTTCACGGCAATTGCCCTTTCAATAGGAGTTTTCAATGTTTTTCGAATAATAGGTGGATTGGGAGTCGGCCTGGCCTCCATTGTATCTCCCATGTATATTGCAGAAATAGCGCCGTCTTCTATCAGGGGAAGGTTGGTTACGCTTAATCAATTTGCCATCTGTATAGGTTTGCTTTCAGCAATAATTGTGTCCTATTTTATGTCATTCAATCTCGGCTGGCGGTGGATGTTCGCCTCTCAAAGCATCCCTATCCTGTTTTTTATCGGAGGATTATTTGTCATACCGGAAAGTCCCAGGTGGCTGATCAAAAAGGACCGTAAAAAAGAAGCATACCTTGTCTTAAAAAGAATTAATGGTGAATCAGTTGCACAAACCGAAATGAAAGAAATAGAAGATTCTATTCAGTCTGAATCCGGTAAATTTTCTGAATTATTTCAGAAGGGCATCCGGCTTGCTTTGATAATTGCCGTATGCCTCGCATTTTTTTCGCAATGGAGTGGCGCTACACCAATGCTTCTTTACGCTCCGCTAATTTTCCAAAAGGCCGGATTTGTATATGCTTCTGATGCTATATTGCAATCTGTGATGTTGGCTGGCTGGTTGGTTCTTTGTACCATTTTTGCCTTGTGGCTGGTCGAAAGGGTTGGAAGAAGGCAACTTCTAATTGTTGGTACGCTGGCTATGGCAGTAGGAATGGTTTGTACCAGTTTATTCTTCTATTTTAAAATGAAGGGTATCTACCTCTTGTTGATGATGTTTCTATCAATAGGAGCCTATAGTGTTAGTTTGGCCCCTTTGGCATGGCTCATCATGGCAGAAATTTTCCCAACCCGGATCAGGGGTGTGGCCATGTCCATCGCTTCAGTAGTGCTCTGGGTTTCGACGGTTATGGTTAACCAATTGTTCCCTCCATTGTCCAATCTGTCGGAGAAAATATTTGGATCAGAATTTGGGATTTTTCTGATATACGCCCTTGTATGCGTGATAACATCCGTTTTTGTATGGTTTGTATTACCCGAAACAAAAGGGAAAAGCCTGGAGCAGATTTCCGCATTCTGGTTAAAGAAAATTCAAATTAAAAATATGGAAAAAGAGACGATTCCTGAGCAGAAACAGGCAATTAATGAATACATTGGTTAAAACAAATTGTTAGATTTAACTATATAGATCATATGAACGGAAGAGAGCGACTATTTAAGGCTTTACGTCATGAACCTACCGATCGTGTCCCGGTGGCTCCATTTACGTATTTCAACGCGATTTATGAAATGTTCGGGTATACGCCCAAAATCGCGACTTTTTTTAACCCGCCCGATTTTGACCCCATCGAAAAGTTTGTCGAATATTGTGATTATTTCGGCTTTGATGTCTTGCACGTATTGGGCAGTGTATGGGATATGTGGGGAGGAAATACGACCTTCGATCAGAGTCTTTTGAATAAAGATGAAAATTGGAATGTAACGGTTGCCGACCAGTACAATGGTGAAGATGAATTGCTGCGCACAGTCACTATTCGCACGCCGGGTGGTGTCTTGCGTCACGTTGAAAAGCATGACCGTACTTCTAAATATCTGATTGTTTCAGGAACTCAGGAGTACCTGATCAAGACCCCTGACGATTTCGAACTGTTGCGACGCTATGCACCGGCTGCTGATCGTATGGACACTAGTCTGATCCGTCGCGCCCGGCAAGCCACTGGTGATAAGGGCCTGGTAGATACCTGCACCTACGGTTCTTTCAATATATTGGGTTTATTCCGAAAACTTGAAGATATCCTGATCGACCCGATTCAGGATCCTGTTTTTTACCAGGAGATGGTAGATTACTTCCTGCCGCGCTTAATTGCGCGGGCGAAAAAGATGCTCGAAGCCGGAGCCGATATAATTGAAATTGGAGGGCATTGGTCAGGCCAGGTGGGACCGGACATCTTTCAAAAGTACATTTTGGAAAATGAGAATCGCCTGGTACGCGCAATACATGAGATGGGAGGACTCGTTATTTATCACAATTGCGGTGATGCTGCCCGTATCATGCATTATTACAATGATTTAGAAATTGATTGTTGGGGCTATTTGACACCCCCACCCTATGGGGACGTTGTACTCGAAGAGGCTCTGGCGGCGCTGCGCCCTACCTTGACATTGCGTGGCAACATTGACCAGTTGAATTTTTTGAAAACAGCTACTCCCCAACAGGTGCGTGAAAGGGTACGCCGGGTGTTGGAGACAGTTATGCCGCGTGGTAATTGGATACTTTCAACCACCGACTTCTGCTTCGATGACACACCCTACGACAATTTACACGCCATGGCCGATGCCTGCCGGGAATTTGGAAGCTACACTTAACAGAATAACATGCACGGAACAGGAACGGGCATGTTCTTATATTATACGTTAAATTTTTAATAATGGTGTCAATTACCCATTTGAAATATAAGAATAAAGAAAGCATTGTGCTTGAAAACAGCAGGATTCGTGCGGAATTTCTTCCTGAACCTGGAGGCAAACTGGCATCTTTAATCAGCAAAGAAAAAGGTTATGAATTTCTGGTTCAACGCGATGGCGCAACTTATCTTGATCAACCTTATGACGGTGTATATGTAAAAGGCGAATGCAGCGGAAATGACGATATGTTCCCGACAATAGATTTGTGCCACTATGGGAAAGAACCCTGGAAAGGAATCAAAATGGCTGACCACGGCGAAGTTTGGCCCTTGCCCTGGAATTACAAAATAAATAAAGACTCATTCAGCATGTGGGTAAAAGGCGTCCGGTTTCCGTATGAATTAAAAAAAAATATATCATTCACGAATGAAAACACATTGCGGATTGATTATGAATTAACGAACAATAGCGAATCTGATTTTGAATTCCTCTGGGCTGGTCATTTTATGATCAATATTGAAGAAAGTGCAAGGGTTATGGTACCAGATGACTGTACACAAACCGTTACTATTATAACTTCCGGCAACGGTAAATTTGGAGACATCAATAACTGGCCGGAAAATAAAGATAAAGATGGAAATAAATTCAGGGCCGATATCTGTAGACCATTAGATTCAAAGGGTTTTGAAAAATATTATTTCGTAAATAAATTGAAGAACGGATGGTGCGAACTTATTTATCCTGACAACAAAAAGAAAATAAAAATTTCATTTTCTGTTGATACAGTGCCATACCTTGGAATTCTGATGAATGAAAACGGATGGAATAATTTGTATAATATTTTTATTGAACCCTGCACCGTTTGCTATGACCGACCCGACGTGGCTAAAAAATACGGACAGATTAGTCATGTGCCGGCTTTGGGTAAATATAAATGGTATGTTAAAGTGAGCATTTGATTTAAAAATAAAATTATGAACTGGAGAGATTTTGATCTTACAAAAAGGTGCGAAAAAGTAACAAGGGCTTTTAATAGAGAAGAAGTGAAATCGCCGGAAGATGTTCCGGTGATAATTAATACACCTTGTTACTTCGAGTTTGCAAACAATCCGAGACAAACGGATTATTATTCAAATCCAGCCAGTATGGTGAAATTTCAGGAAGATGGGTTCTTAAAACATCTGTCATTAGTGAATGATGATACAATCCCATACTTTATGCCATGGTTTGGAACCGGAATTTTAGCAGCTTCTTTTGGATGTGAATATACGTTAGACTTTGGTGCTGGAAATGATCCCTCAGTCATCTCAACGTTAATAAATTCTCCTAAGGATGCCGCAAAAATGAAAATGCCTGATCCATACAAGGAAAAATGGATGTCATTGGTCTTGAAATTTATTGATTATGCAAAAGAAAATAGCGACTTACCAATTGGTCTGACAGACATGAATAGCCCACTTTGTACACTTCGTCAGCTGTGTGGTACGGAGGTTTATGTATGGATGTATGAGGAACCTAATTTGGTGAAAGATTTGATGGAGATAATTACTGAAACATTGATTAATTGGGTTAAGGTGCAAAAGAAGCATATTGGAGAGCCACTAGATGCAAGTAATGGATTGCAGGGTGTGTGGTCTCCAAAAGGAGTAGGGATATGGCTTTCTGACGATGACCTTGTGATGATTAGCCCCGAACATTATGAAGAATTTGTTGTCCCATATTATTCAAGAATCTTTGAAACCTTTGGTGGGGGTAGTATCCATTTTTGTGGAAATGGTTCACAAATGGGAGAATCCCTGTTGAAAATTAAAAATATTCGAGTAATAAACAATTCACCGCTTGGCAATTTCGATGCTTTTGAAAAATTATATAAGGCGATTGGTGGGAAGGTTACCATACAGCTGCAAGATTGCGCACCCATATTAATGGATGAATATTACGGCAAATTATTTGAAAGAGTAACTGATTTGCGAGGCATTATGCTCAGTTCATTCGTATTGGATACTTTGGGGATGGACGGCAACGGCGGATATGAATTCGTAAAATGGGATCCGCTGAAAACAGCTAACAACATCGTAAGTGCGGTTCGCAGAAGTGTCGAAAAAGTTATATCTAAAAGATACGATTTGGAATAATTGGATTTGGTTTGAGGGGCAGAGAGTTTTCAAGCTCTATTGCCCAATGGCGTCTAAAGAGTATTATTTTTAAAGCTTTTCGGACTATAACAATAAACTCAATAACTTATGCAAACACAAAGTAAAAATTTAAATTTTGAAGGATAATCTTTAAATAAAATAAATAAGAATGGAGATGCGTATTTGAAAGCGATTAAAATTGAATCTGGAAATAAATAAAAATAACGAGAAAAAAATGAAAACAACCTCACGTCGAAAATTTATAAACACATGAAGAAGCATTTAATTTATTTGATCATAATTCCGGTATTTTTTTGTTCCTGCAATTCACGAATGAAACCAGAAAATCCTTCTTCTGTAGCAGGAATCAAAATAGGATGGGCTTCCGCCGATATAACGCCGGCCAAGTCAGCGCTTCTCAGGGGACAATTTCATGCCCGTGTTTCTGAAGCTATTTTGGATCCGCTCACAGTAACGGCATTAGCCATAGAATCCGGTAAGGGCCAATCTTCCCAAAAAGTAATCATGGTCAGTTGCGATCTGATTAATATTAATGACTTTAATGAAGAAGGATCCAGTGATAATTTATTGGATAATGTAAGGAATCTGCTAAAAGAATCGTTACCTGAACTTCGGTCTGAACGGATATTCATGAATGCAACACATACACATACAGCTCCTTATCTCAATTCGTATATTGATTCGAAGAAAATTTATGGCATTGAGCTTGACGCTTTGTCGCCCTCAGCCTGCGTAAAATATATTTCCGAACGTATTGCAAAAGCAGCCCGAGAGGCATGGGAGAGTCGCAAACCGGGTGGAATAAGTTTTGGATTGGGCCAGGCTGTAGTAGGTCATAACCGTGTTGAAGTGGATTTCTCAGGGAACGCAATGATGTATGGCGGAACTAACAGACCAGTATTCAGCCATGTTGAAGGATATGAAGATCATTCTGTTAATTTGCTTTATACCTGGAATAATCAAAGAAAACTGACAGGCGTCGTAATAAACATAGCTTGCCCATCACAGGTTACTAGTGCTTTGTATAAGATAAGCGCCGATTTTTGGCACGATACGCGTAAAGAACTTAGTCAGCGTTTAGGTAAGGGTATTTATTTTTTACCACAATGCAGTTCAGCTGGTGATCAATCCCCGGATATGCTGGTCGGGAAAAAGGCGGAAGAACGGATGCAGCGTATAATGCAACGGGATAGCGCTATCGGAATTGACCTTCAACGTATGGAACAACGAAAACAGGTGGCAATCCGGATCGCTGATGCTGTTACTTCTGTCTTACCGTATATGAAAGAGAACATAGAATGGAACCCAGTGGTTGATCATCGTATGTCGGAAGTAAATCTTACCCGGAGGCATATTGGCATCAGTGAGGTAGACAGTGCCCTGAAAAAAGCAGCAGAATGGAAGATTAAGTACGAACAAATGTTACTTGAGATTAAAAAGAATCCCAGTATAAGGGAAAAGCCTCATTGGTATAAGGATGTTACCCAAACTTACAGAATGATGGAAAGAGGATACCTTGTCAAGGAACGTTACGAACTGGAGAAGAGGCAGCCTAAAATGGCGACTGAAATTCATGTTCTGCGAATAGGAGATGTCGTTTTTGCAACCAATCCTTTTGAACTTTATCTTGATTTTGGTATGCGCATAAAAGGGCGCAGCCCGGCAATTCAGACATTTTTGGTGCAGCTTAGCGGAAGTGGAACTTATCTGCCCTCGTCACGTTCAGTTGCCGGTGGGGCGTATGGCGCTGATCCTGCAAGTAATCTGATAGGCCCCGAAGGTGGTCAGGAGCTAGTTGAAAAAACGTTGGAGATGATTAATTCAGTATGGAAGTGAGAAAGTATTCAAAGCATTTTATGCAACCCAAGTGTTATAAGTTGAAAGCAAAATAGTTTTTAATAGAGTTCCTGTTTAATAGTTTTACTGACCATCATCTTGTTCAAGACGACAAAAAATAAATGTTGAAAATTTAAGAAGTGCCAGTAAAACGGAATAAAATACAATATAATAATTTACACGATGAATTCATTTACAAATCAGATGCGGTTTTTTAACCTTTTCAAAATGAGTCTGGCGTTGATAAGCCTTTGGTCTATTGGGGAACCGATACAAGCACAAATTGTCAATTCAAGTTGCATTGTTGACGTTTCAAAGCCAGGTGCCACAGTTGCCCCAATTTGCAGGGGCCAGCAAATTGAAGAATTCAATTACCAGATTCAGGGTGGTTTGTATGCCCAGTTAATTAATAATCCTTCCTTTGAGGAACTGAAAAATCCAATATCGAATTGGACTCTGGTAAAATCCGGATCCTCTAATGGCAACTTATTTAGTCAAACTTCCAGCGACACAGGTATGCTGAACAGCCATCAGGAACGCTGTATTAAACTTGAGGTTACTTCGGTGGCTTCGGGAAGTGTTGGGATGGCAAATAGCGGTTACTGGGGTATCAGATTGGACAACAAGACAAAATACAAAGTTTCGTTCTGGGCCAAATCGGGCCCTAATTTCGACGGAACCATAAAAGCAAAACTGGAAAGCAATGACGGTACGGTTTACGCAAATTCACCCGACTTTAAGCCAACTACAAATTGGCAGCATTTTACTTGTGAACTTACTACCAGCGGTATCACGAAAGTTAACGGCGCCAACCGTTTTGTATTGTATGCTTCAACAACAGGTGATCTGTTTTTCGATGTAGTTACCGTTATGCCTCCAACCTGGAAAAACCGTCCAAATGGCCTTCGTCCCGATTTGGCTGAAAAGATGGATGCTTTAAAACTCAAATATATTCAATTTCCGGGAGGCTGCACTGCTGAGTCTGCTACCATGGAGAAAAGTTGGAACTGGAAGAATTCAATCGGTCCCCTTGAGGAAAGACCCGGCTCTACAAGAAACCGCTGGTGGTATAAAAACGATCTTTATTTTGGTCTGGATGAATATTTTCAGTTGTGTGAAGATTTGGGAGCTGAACCGGTTTATGTTACTTCAGCCGGAATTGATGAAAGGCCTGATTTGCCGGAATGGTATGCCCTTTGTCCGATTGATAAAATGCAACCCATCATTGACGATATTTTGGATTTGCTGGAATATTGCAATGGATCAACTTCAACAGTGTGGGGAGCAAAACGCGCTGCAAACAGCCATCCGAAACCTTACAATCTGAAATACATTGAAATAGGCAATGAAAATGGGTGGACCTCCGCAAATGACTATAGTCCTCGTTATGCGATGATCCACGATTCAGTATTGGCACATTATCCTAACATGAAGATCATGTGGAATGGCAACCTTCAGAATAATCTATTTTCTCATACTTACGGGAATTCGGTTGATTTTACTGATGAACATTTCTACCTGAAAGATCTGTCAGTTTTATACAATAAATACGACAGCATCGATCCGGCCTGCAAAAAAATATGTGTTGCCGAATATGCAACCTCTATCAAAGGAAATGGAGGGGACATAATAGGCAATTTTGGAGATGCACTTGGGGACGCTGCCTTTATGCTGGGGTGTGAGAAGAATTCTGAACGTATGTGGTGGACCGGATATGGAAATTATGCCGGGCTTGTCGGTCATGGCAATTTTGGGCCATGTATTGTATGGAACGATGCAGTTTCTTGCTTTGCATCCCCTTCCTATTACATGCAGAAAATGCTGTTTACCGATAACCAGGGAACTCACATTTTGCCTTTCACCCAAAATAAGGGGAATTGCTTGTGGTCAACGTCACTTGATACGCAATCCGGCAAAAATGATGTCCTTTTGAAAGTTGTCAACAACAAAGGCACGGCCGAAACAGTAAATATTATTTTAAAAGGGGCAAATAAAGTTAAATCAGTCGGACATTCTGCTGTTTTAACAGGCCTGCTGGATGCTGAAAACTCAATTTCAGAACCGACCAAAGTTGTACCGTCGGCAGGCACATTTACTGCCGGAAGTAGTTTTACTTATACTTTCCCTGGTAATTCGGTTAATATTCTCAGGATTGAATTATTAAAATAAACAGCAAAACTAAATATTTAAAAAGTTCCCTTAAAACTAAATCACATATGAGTCGAACGCACTTTATTATATAAATTAACAGTAACCTCAAATGAAATATCCATGAGAATATGTTCACACCAACCGAAAATGAATATGTGGGTATTCCATGCGACCATTAAAAAACAAATTATATACGCATGAAACATAACTTTACAGTAATTGCTATTTTGTTTTGCTGTGCTATTATCTTTAGCTGCAAGCCAAACAAAACATTTACAAAAGAAGAAATTTCCCTTATCCCGCAGGTTCAGAAGATGACCTTGGGTGAATCCAGTTTTAAGTTTAGTAAAACTACCGAGCTGATTGTTGAGAATAGTGACCAGGAAGCTATTGCCGGTCAGCTGGCCATTTTATTCGAAAAAGCGGCCGGATGGAAACTCCGGATTAAGCTGGGAGGCCACAGAGGATCGAATCAGGTTTATTTCAAAACCGAACAGTCATTGTCCGATGAAGGTTATATGCTGGAGGTCCGGAAAAACCGTATCGAAATAAAGGCGGCAAAAGCAGCAGGCTTCTTTTATTCCATACAAACCTTACGGCAATTGCTTCCTGTCGAAATCGAAAACAGCCGGAAACAGGAAAAAGTCGACTGGCTGGTACCGGCCATTAGTATTTCTGACAACCCTTCTTTTAAATGGCGGGGCTATATGCTCGATGTTTCGCGTCATTTCTTTCCGAAAGAAGATGTATTTCGAATGATCGACAACCTGGCCCTTCACAAAATAAACACACTTCATCTGCATCTGGTTGACGATCAGGGATGGCGCATTGAGATAAAAAAATACCCCAGACTCACCGAAATAGGAGGCTGGCGTGTTGACCGCGAAGACAAAAACTGGAACTCGCGACCTAAACAGGAAGCCGGGGAAAAAGCAACATATGGTGGTTTTTATACCCAGGACGATATCAAATCCATTGTTGCCTATGCCCGAAGCCGTTACATCACTGTAGTTCCGGAAATTGAAATGCCTGCACACGTAACCTCGGCCCTGGCTGCCTATCCCCAGTTTTCATGCACAGGCGGTCCGTTTACTGTTCTACCCGGAGGCGTTTGGCCTGTTACTGATATCTATTGTGCCGGTAAGGACTCAACCTTTCTGTTTATCGAAGATATACTGAGCGAAGTCATCGAATTATTCCCATCTAAGTACATCCATATTGGAGGCGATGAAGCTACCAAAACTGAATGGGAAAAATGTCCGAAATGCAAAAAACGGATCAAAACCGAAAGTCTGAAAAATGTAGGTGAACTTCAAAGCTATTTCATCAAACGCATCGAAAAGTTCATCAATTCGAAAAACAAGGTTTTGCTTGGTTGGGACGAAATTCTGGAAGGTGGTCTCCCTCCGCAAGCAACGGTGATGAGTTGGCGTGGAATTCAGGGAGGGATCGATGCTGCCAATCAGGGGCATGATGTAGTGATGACTCCGACTTCAGAATGCTATTTTGATTATTATCAGGGACCTAAAGATCAGGAACCCCCTGCAATTGGAGGATATTTGCCAATGAGAAAGGTTTACGAATTCAATCCGGTTCCTCGGGAGTTGGATGCCTGGGCTGCCAAACATATTCTGGGTGGTCAAGCCAACCTGTGGACAGAGTATGTTCCGAATATCAAACATGCAGAATACATGACTTTCCCACGTATCGCAGCGATGTCTGAATCATTGTGGAGTTCAAGGGAGGTCAGAAACTGGGAAGATTTTTCCCATCGTATTCAGATGTTCATGAAAAGATATGACCAGATGGGGATCAACTATTGCAAAAGTGCTGTTAAATGATATCAGCAAATAAAAACACCCTGGCAAAGCTTAATTTTAAGAAACATGCCATTTAAACAACAAGCTATTCGGGGTTACCTTCTCCGTCATAAACGGTGGGGCATTGTGGTATTGTTGTTTTTCACTGCGGTAGTGAATAACTTCGACCGACTGTCACTCTCCATCCTGGCGCCCACACTCAAAAAGGCCATGGGATTTGGATCGGTGGAGTATTCATATATCGTGACCTCATTTCTTGTCGCTTACACGATTGGTTATACCTTTTCAGGAAAAATACTCGACCAAGTTGGGGTCAGGATTGGATTGGCTGTTGCACTTGGATTCTGGTCGATGATAAGTATGTTCCATGCATTGGCATGGGGTTGGATTTCGCTGGTTGTGTTTCGATTTTTGCTGGGTCTGGGGGAGAGTTTCAACAGCCCGGCCGGAGTTAAGGCTGTCGCTGAATGGATTCCAACACGTGAGAGGGGTTTGTCCATGGCGGTATTCTCTAACGGTAATGTAGTAGGGGCACTACTGGCTCCTCCAATAATTGCTCTCCTGACTTTGCATTTTGGTTGGCGCTGGGGTTTTATTTCCACGGGCGTGTTCGGCATCATCCTGCTAATTTTCTGGTGGCGTCACTATTATTCACCTGAATCACACCCACGCCTGCTGCCCGAAGAACGAACAATCATCCTCGGGCAGCGCGGTTCATCCGGATCAGCATCAAAGGGACTTTCGATGTGGCAACTCCTGCAGCATCCACTTTGTATTGGTTTTATCACGATACGTTTTCTTACCGATTCGATCACATTCTTCTTCGCATTCTGGTTTCCTGACTATTTGCAGAACGCCCGGGGTTTTTCTCTTGCTATGGTGGGATTGATTGCATGGATACCTTTTCTGGCTGCTGATATTGGAGGACCGGGTGGAGGTGCACTCTCCGATTGGCTGATCCGGCGCGGATGGCCATCCTTCAAGGCCCGACGTACGCTGATGTTGGTCTCTGCCTGTTTGTCACCATTGGCATTGGTGGCCGTGCGTACAGATAGCATCTGGTTATCGGTTGGGCTGATTGCCGTGTTACTGGCTTCTCAGGCCTGCTGGATGTCTAACCAACTGACATTGATTTCGGAAAGCATCAATCGTGAGAACCTGGCAACCCTGCTGTCGCTGACTGCCATTGGAGGAAGCCTTGGTGGCATTGTCACCACCCTGATTGCGGGTAGGTTGATCGCTTCCGTTGGATATATACCAGTTTTCACCGGAATCGGGTTATTACACATGACAGCTTTTATCATTCTCATATTAACTGTGCGAAAGACCGGCAGTGTGCTGACTTTTCACAAGACAACTTCCAAGGCGAATTCGGACACAACCTTGTCAAACTAATACCAACATATATCATGGATATGACTTCTTTAAAAACATCCCGAAACTTAACGAATTATGATGTTGTGGTCGTTGGAGCGGGTGCTGCCGGCGTGACTGCCGCAGCTGCCGCAGCCAAATTTGGTAAAAGCACCCTTCTCATTGAATCGGGTTCTGTTCCCGGTGGCGAATTGATCAGCGGGATACCGGTTGACGGAGCAGTTAATGCCCGTGGAGAATGGATTATGGGCGGAATTGGCCGTGAACTGTTCGACGAATGTACCCGTTTGGGCGGCTACATCGGGCGGGTCAATGATCATCGCCTCATCTACTATGTAGCGTTTGATCCGGAAATTATGAAGATTGCCATTGTCAGAGTTTTAAATCGATATGGGGTTGATCTTTTGCTGCATAGTTTTGTATGTGGGGTCAATGCAACAGCAGGTCGGGTCTACTCACTGACTGTCATGAATAAATCAGGGCTTACCGAAATTCAATCCGGTGTATTTCTCGACTGTTCCGGCGATGGCGATCTATCTGTGTTGTCCGGTGCATCATTTGTTAAAGGAGGTGGTGCGGGTGCGTTTCAACCCGTATCGCTGATGTTTCGGCTTAGTGGTGTGGAAACGGAGCCTTTGCTGGATTTTGCTCGTAAGAACCCTGAATCTTTGGCGCTTGGTGAAAGTGAAACGATGCGTGCCGGACGAACCGATGTGGAACTCGCCGAGTCGCTTTACCGGCAAGGGCAACCTGCTGTATTTCTCAAAGGAAATGGCCCACTCATGGGCGATGCAATCCGTAAGGGCGACCTTTTCCCTACAGCGCTCATAATGATCCAGCCTACATCCAAGGCGCGCAAAGAGGTTTGCCTTAATGCCACCCGGGTTGCGAACATCGACGCGACCGACACTGCTGCACTCTCCGGTACACTTGGAATACTGATGGAACAGGTTCTGCAATGCACTGAATTTATGAGAACCCATGTGCCAGGTTTTCAGGATGCAACCCTTGCTGCAACCGCTCCACGTCTGGGCATTCGCGAAACCCGGCGGATAGTTGGAGAATACTCCCTTACCGGATCTGAAGTCCTCGAAGGAAAGAAGAGTACTGAAGGCGTAGCCAAAGGCTGTCATCATGTAGACATCCACCAGGACGGAACAGGGCAGATTCGCATTCCGGTAGCAAACGGCGGATCTTACGATATCCCTTGGGGTTGTCTTTTGCCGAAAGGGTTGGGCAATGTACTTGTGGCAGGGAGATGCGTTTCTTCTGACCGCGATGCTAACGGATCACTTCGTGTAATGGGGTCATGTATGGGCATGGGACATGCTATCGGGATCGCTGCGACTCTGTTGCAACAGGGACAAGATGTCCGCGAACTTCCCATCAAAGTCCTAAGGGAAGCATTACGGCATTCTGGTGTCATTCTTGACGGAGTTTACTAGCAGGACAAAGATAAAGTTCATTCTTTCTAACCCGATAGCAAATAACCAAAATTTATGCACATTGTAGTAGTTCCCGACTCGTTTAAAGAATGTTTATCGGCAACCAAAGTAGCAAAGGCCATTTCTGAGGGCATAAGGCTTGTAGTTCCTGATGCTGAAATCACCAGCATCCCTTTTTCCGATGGGGGCGAAGGTCTTGTAGAGGCATTGATATCAGCAACTAATGGAAAGCTGATTAAGACGCCATCAGTCGATGCCTTGAACCAACCAATTCAATCATTCTACGGAATGCTAGGCGATGGTAAAACTGCTGTGATCGAAATGGCGGCGGCTTCTGGCCTCGAATTGATTCCTCCGGTACAGCGAGATCCGTTAACTGCCTCGACTTACGGAACAGGACTGCTCCTGAAAGCTGCGATAGAAGCAGGCTATACCCAAATTGTCATTGGCATTGGCGGAAGTGCAACCAACGACGGGGGTGCAGGAATGGCACAAGCCCTCGGGTTCAAACTTCTGGATTTACACGGAAACCCAATCGGATTTGGAGGTGGCTTATTGGGAGAACTTCATTCTATTGACAGTTCAGAAGTTCAGGACCAATTACGAAACGTGAAAATTATAGTAGCCTGCGATGTGGAGAATCCGCTTTTAGGGACTTCCGGCGCAACTCGTGTTTACGGTCCACAAAAAGGCGCAACTCCAGAAATGCTCGAAACGCTCGAAAAAAACCTGACCCATTTTTCTCAAATTCTGCAGAAAGAATTCGGGAGTAATTTTGCTGAAATTCCAGGAGCAGGTGCTGCGGGTGGTTTGGGTGCAGGCTTGATGGCATTCTGCAACGCCCGGATAGTTTCAGGATTTGAATTGGTTAATCAACTCACCAATCTGGAAGAACAAATAAGCAAAGCATCGTTGGTTTTTACTGCTGAAGGTAAAATTGATTCGCAGACGCCATATGGCAAAACCGTTAGCGGTATAGCACAGATTGCGAAAAAGTATCAAGTGCCAGTTATTGCTCTGGCCGGAATGGTGGAGGGAGGATTGGACCTTCTCCATGAAAATGGAATAACTGCTGTTTTTGCAATTGGGGACAAACCAATGAGCCTTAAAAAATCCATATCGTGTGCAGCAGGATTGCTGACTAAAGCCACGGAGCAAATCATGAGGACATTACAGTTTTTCGGCAGACCTTAGTTAATTAATAAAAAATATCTCATTATGGCTAAATTTTTAGGATTTTTGTTTGGTTCCATTATGCTTCTGGCGGTTATTCAAAGGAAGGTCACCCTCAATTCAAGGTTTGGCTTCCGCAATTGTTCAATCCAGGAAAATTACCGGAATAGATGAGTTTTGGAAATTTGGTTAATTAAATGATTCAATGAAAACGATTGTTCCCTATCTAAATAAAAAACTCAAAAATTAGATATCGAAACCATGTAACGAATAACTTTATTTTTACTATTCTCAGTTTCCCTGCGTCAGTTCCGTATATGATAAAAGCATGGATTTCAAAAATGAATTTCACACTCCGAAAAATACCATAATATAGATTGATTTCCTGCCCATGCATACAATAAACATCCGATTGAAACTTTCTGTAAATAATTTTTTATTCTTTATAAGTCAGTAACATTTTTATCTGAGCCTATCGAAGGCTTAGGTAGTCTAACACATTAAAATCAATGAACTCAAGAGAACGTGTATTGAAAGCCTTAAAACGGTTGTCCGGATTGCCCGACCGGGTCCCTGTCCAATTTGACCTTTGTAAACAACTGTCCGACCATTTCGGAAAAGAGTTGGGTATTCCGGTCCATTATACCGAGAATCTTTATGAAGATGTGACCTACCGCATTAGCGCCAATGAAATACGGCTTGCCTTGGGCAGCGATGTTGTGGTTATAGGTGCATCCGTTTCGGATGATTACCGTATATTGAAAGATGACAATGGCACCTGGCTCAATGAATACCAGATGCGGATGCGCCAGGGGGATGTTTATGTGGAAGTGCTTGAATATCCGTTGGCCCATGTTGAAACGAAGGCTGACATTGATGCTTACCGATTTCCCGATCCGGATGCACCCGGCCGTTTTCGGGACGCTGAAGCATTGGTGAAAAAATACAAAAACGATTACCTGATTATTGGGGATATCGAAGTGACCATTTTTTCCCTGGCACAGCAGTTGGTGGGCATGGAGAAACTACTGGTCGACATGATGATGGAAACCGAATATGTGGTTCCATTGTTTGAAGCCTGTGCAGAGTTTCAGTGCCGGATCGGCTTGCGTTTGATTGACATAGGGGTAGATGCCATTTGGGTTGGGGATGATTTTGGCACACAGGCCAGTCTCATAATGTCACCGGAAACTTTTCGTGAGCAGCTAAAACCTCTCTACAAAAGAATGATCGACCGTTTCAAGGAAGCCAAGCCAGATATTATCCCTATCCTTCATTGTGACGGTGCTGTGGCCGAATTGCTCGACGACATCCGGGAGATCGGGTTCGAAGTGTTTAACCCAGTTCAGCCTGGTGTTCCGGGGCATTTGCCACAAGATATGAAGGATAACTTTGGCGAAAAGTTTGCTTTCTGGGGCGCTATCGATCAACAGGATCTGTTACCCAATGGAAGTGATGAAGAGCTGGAACGCGACATCATCGAAAAAATTAGCATCCTTGGTAAAGGTGGAGGTTACATGATTGCCCCGGCGCATATTATCCAACATGACGTATCACCTGAAAGGGTGCTGAAGTTTGTCGAACTGTGTAAAAAGCATAGTGCCTATCATAATTAGTACGCTGGATTGGCACGAACAGATAAAAAATATCTAATCAAACTATAATAGCTTACAAAATAGGCAACGCAGGGGCAAGTCCCATATTGACCTAGCCGATGAAGATCCCGATTTGGATTCCGGCTTTTCTGAAAACAACTGCTATTGGGCCAATGCGGATAATGATGGAACGAAGGACCTTTATATTAGTACTCGTGCAGAACAAATTATTTTAGAATGAATAAACAATTGGTAATTTTTATTTATGCTACTGCCGGTAATTCAAAGGAAGGTCACCCTCAATTCAAAGTTTGGCTTCTACAATTATTCGATCCACGAAAAACAGCAGAATAGAAGTATTTTTATATGAATATGACTTAAATGGCTGGTTTTTTTATTTCGTTAATTCTTTTTTTTTACAATAAAAATTAAATTGTGAAAATAAATCTTTCGTTAGCACTTATTCTTTTAGCCGTTTTAGCAGCCTGCAACTCGGGCAAAAAGGCTAACCCAGATACAGAAAAGATTACAGTAGCAGCCTATTATTTTGCAAATTATCATACCGACGATCCCCGGAACATCATAAACAAGGGTGCCGGATGGTCGGAATGGGAGCTTGTAAAAGCGGCCCAGCCAAGATTCCCGGGGCATCATCAACCCAATGTCCCGTTGTGGGGTTATGTGGATGAAAAAGACCCAAAGGTAATGGCAAAGAAAATTGATGCCGCGGCAGATCATGGGATTGACTGCTTTATCTTCGACTGGTACATGTACGAAGATGGTCCTTTCCTGAACCGCTGCATCGACGAAGGTTTTCTGAAAGCGCCTAACTGCGAACGAATTACATTCGGGCTCATGTGGGCAAACCACGACTGGGTCGATATTCACCCTTATTCACGTGGGGCAGCACAAAAATTACTTTACCCCGGCAAAGTTTCCCCCAAACGATTTGATGAGATATGCGATTTCATGATCAAAGAATATTTCACCAAACCGAATTACTGGAAAATAGATGGCAAAGCCTATTTTTCAGTGTACGATGTGCAGAAATTTGTAGAAGGATTTGGCAGCCTGGAAGCTACAAAAGCTGCGATGGATAGAATGCGTGAAAAAGCCGTTGCTGCCGGATTAAAAGGTGTTCACTGGAACCTGGTTGCCTGGGGAAACCCCATTCTTCCGGTTGAGAAGGCGCCGTCAAATACGCCCGAACTGATTAAAATGCTGGGGTTCGATTCGGCTACTTCTTATGTCTGGATTCATCATACAGAATTACCCGATACACAAACAGATTATAATTGGGTGAGGGACCGGTATTTCTCACATTGGGACAAAGCAAAAACAGAATATGGAGTCCCTTATTTTCCAAACGTTTCGATGGGTTGGGACCCTACACCGCGATGCGACCTGAAATCGGAATGGGCGAATGTCGGTTATCCTTTTATGAATACAATCGGTAACAATACTCCTGAAAATTTTAAGAAAGCATTACAAATGACAAAGGATAAATTACTGTCCGATCCGAATGGGCCACGCATCATGAACATCAATTGCTGGAACGAATGGACAGAAGGAAGCTACCTGGAACCTGACACGGTAAATGGAATGAAGTATCTGGAGGCTGTAAAAGAGGTATTTAAAGAGTCCTTAAAATAGATCTCCCCGCCAACGCATCGTATTTAAGACCAATGATTCGGGTTCGAAAATGAACCTACATTAAAAAGGGGCAAAAATTTAATTTTTTGTTCCGGTAATTCTCCATATTTATCTTCGGTGAATACAAAAGCCCTTTTAATATTTGAAAATGTATGCAACAAGAGATGAAGGCTTTTTAAACTTCCCGATTTACCACTTTTTACTTCAATGGGTATTATTTCACCCTCCTTTTCAATTAAATAATCTGTTTCAGCACTACTCCCCCTTGCTTCTCTGCTCCAATAGAACAAATTTTCACTCACTGCACGGAGTTCCTGTCCTGCAAACTGTTCAGCAAGTTTTCCGTTGTAAGCTGCATTAAGATTTTGTTTTTGTATCATTTTATCGGAATAATAACCACATAAATTCGACAGTAACCCAATATCCAGAAAAACAGTCTTGAATTTTTTCTCCGAAATACTGGACCCAAGCGGGACACCGGATGGTGAAGCAGCAACTACTTTGGTAAACAACCGGGCTGTTTCCAATAATTCGAAAGCTTTCTTAATGGTTGGGTTTGTATAACTATCATCCAGACCAGCATATTTTATTTGTTCTCCTGTTTTACGGGCGACAGAACTTAAAACGGAATTCAGGCACCTTTTGTCTGAATGTCCAGCATATTTTGAAAAATCCTGCCTTAGTGAGGCAATTAAATCAGTCTGGATATTGATGGCTTCAATAAAACTCCCAGTGTTCACAAATGCTGCAACACACTCCGGCATCCCTCCAACAACAAAATATTTATACATTTCATCATTTACCATAGCAATTATTGCATCAGACAACTGATTTTCCGCCTGCATAATTTTTTCAGCCATCAGCTCTTTCCCATTAGCGAGTAAAAATTCCTCAAAAGTCATGGGGTGCATAAATAACATCTGCAACCTCCCAACAGGGAATGAAATATCCTTCAATGCAAATTCCAACAGTGAACCAGCTGCAATTAGATGCAATTCGGGATTTTCCTCATAAAAATAACGCAATGCCATAATGGCCTTTGGACATTCCTGAATTTCATCAAAAAAGAGAAGGTCGTT
>JALOCA010000045.1 GCA_023227965.1 Lentimicrobiaceae bacterium
ATAATAACAGGGATTGGCCTAAAAGAAACTGTGGCTTGTCTTGGCGATGTGTATAAGGGACGAACTGTAGAAAGCTGGATCGGAGGACGTGACAGGTTGACTGAAGCTAGCCAAGTTACGAAATCAGGCAATTTTCTTCGGAAATTCCTTCTCGACGGCACAACTGCAACATCCCTCGGGTCGATTATTTGTTGGCCTTACCTGCGAATGGCTGAAATATATCTATCCTACGCTGAAGCAAGCAATGAATACCAAGGCGCTCCCGATGCCGAAGCTTACAGGTGTGTCAATATTATCCGAAACAGGGTAGGATTACCGAATCTGGCAGCGGGAATGACCAAAGTGCAGTTCCGCGAAGCAGTAATTAATGAAAGACAATGCGAACTTGCTATTGAAGAAGTCAGGTGGTACGATATGGTTCGCTGGAAAAGAGAAAACGATTTTAAAAAACGTCTCCATGGACTGAATATTTACAGATCAACCACTACTCCATATACTTTTACCTATGTAAAGTTTCTAATGCCTACACGCTACTGGCAGGTAAATTGGTCACCCAAGTGGTATTTGTGCGCAATTCCCAATGATGAGATACAGAAGGGTTATGGATTAATTCAAAATCCGGGATGGGAGTGATAGATTGGACAAGTGTAAATAATTTAAAATAGGAATCATATGAAAATAAATATTCAAAGATATATCTACCTGTTCCTTTTGGTATTGCTAGTAACTTATCCTGGTATGGCCCAGCAAACGATGTTAACAGGAACGGTAAATGATAAAACAGGTAAGCCGGTAGTGAATGCGCTGGTTACGATCAAAGAACAACCTGGTATAAAAGTATTTACTGATACTGAGGGAAAATTCAGTATTTCCGGGGAAAAAGGTCAGCTCGTTGAAGTAACTACCAGAGATCAACGCTATCAATCGCAGCGGATTGAAACGGATCAGATGGTTCTGGTAGTGAACCAAAACGATGCCTTAATCCAGGTTTGATATGGAATGGAACAACGACAGGAGGATGTTACATCCGCTATCGGGATCGTCAGGGCCGATGAATTGACAAAAAGTTCTGCCAGGAACCCTGCAAATGCCCTGTACGGGCAAATCCCGGGTTTAACCGTACTGGAGAATTCAGGCACAAGTTGGACTACAAATCCCAACCTTTTCATCAGGGGAATTGGAACAACGCAAAATACCGCCATATTGATATTGGTTGACGGGTTCGAACGTCCGATCAACACATTATCAGTGGATGAAATCGAAAGCATTGAGGTACTGAAAGATGCAGGCGCTCTTGCCATGTATGGATTACGCGGGGCGAACGGCGTTTTATTGGTGACAACCAAAAGAGGTACAGGGAAAGGACTTTCAGTCAGTGCGAATTATGACCGGGGAATGACGAAGGCTTTCCGTACGCCTGAATTTTTGGATGCTTACGGTTATGCAAAAGCAGTCAACCAGGCGCGCAATAATGATGGATTGACTGACCTTTATTCACAGCCTGAATTAGACAGGTATCAATCCGGAAGTTCCCCCTACCTGTATCCAAATGTTGATTGGAAAAAAGAGTCACTCCGGGATTTTGGACATTCCAATAAATTGAACGTCACATTGCAGCAGCAGACCAATGCATTAAGGTACCTGCTTTATATGAACATTGACAGCGAAAATGGAATTTATGGGCCTGTTACAGAAACCGGAAATAAAACCACTCAGATCAATAACACAACGGTCAATGTGAGGCTGAACGCGGAAATAGATCTTACAAAAACGACCAGGTTCTCAGTGAAACTTGCCAGTAAAATAGGGGAAGGTACCCGTCCTGCCACAACAAATGAAGGCGATATCTTTTACAATATTTACAATACGCCGGCGGCGGCTTATCCCGTTAAGACCTATCACAATATTTGGGGAGGGACACAAACTTATGGCAACAATAACCCTGTGGCACAAATCGGGGGTATTGGATATACGACTGAGGGAATACGCCTGTTTATGACAGATTTGATACTGGAGCAAAATCTTGATAAAGTAGTAAAGGGCTTGTCGATAGAAGCTGGCTTATCCTATGATAATTCATTCATCTACCGTGATGTAAGATCAAATGGATATCAATATGAACAGCTTACCCCCATCCTTGATCCTATAACCAAGGCGGTAATAGATACCATTGAAAATAAATACGGGACAAACAGCGCTACGACTTTTGCATCCTCTCTGACACCTTACTATCACAGGGCGACTTTTTTTGGAAATCTGAAGTATTCATCTGCCTGGGAGGATAATGAATTAAAAGCGATACTTTTTGTGCAACAGGAAGAGTTTAAGGGCAACGGTCAGTACACTACTTACAGGCGTATTTTGGGCGCCGGCAATTTACATTATGGGAAAGCCGGAAAATATTTTGTCGATGCAACCCTGGCCTGGGGCGGAACTAATCTTTTGCCGCAAGCAGACCGGTTTGGATTTTTTCCCGCGGTGTCAGTAGGATGGAAATTGAGGAATGAAGACTGGCTAATTGACAGTAAGGTGTTTAATGACCTGAAACTGAGGGCTTCCTGGGGAATAACCGGAAATGATCAGGTTACCCAAAACATCAGCGATAACAGATGGCAAGGATCATCCGGATACTATTTTGGCGCCAACAATACCGGCAATGCAGGTAATGCGGAAGGAAGGCTTGCCTCCTATCCGCTTTCCTTTGAGACTTCCATTAAATCCAATATAGGCATTGATGCAGGAATTTTAAATCTGTTGGATCTGAGCCTGGATGTTTTTTACGATAAGAGAAAAGGGATCCTTACCACAACCAACGGATTATATAGTCAGGTACTTGGCGTTGCTTTGCCTTATAGCTCAACTGGAGTTACTTCCAATAAGGGATTTGATTTGGGATTGAACCTGCATCAGACCATCAGGGACTTTAGCTATCATGCAGGGGCGCAACTATCCTTTGTCAGGAATAAGATTATTGAACAGAATGAAGTTTACAGGCCGTTTGATTATCTTAAAAGAACAGGAAAAAGTATCGGTCAGGCATTCGGATTACAGGCGATCGGTTTCTTTAAAGATGCTGCCGACATTGCCGCCAGTCCCAAACAGACTTTCTCGGCAGTAAGCCCCGGAGATATTAAATACAAAGATCAGGATAATAATGGTTTCATAGATGATTATGATCAGGTTGCCATTGGCTATTCAACAAATACCCCTGAAATTTATTATTCAGGTACGCTTGGTGTGGAATACAAAGGATTTGGGTTCAACTGCGTGTTTCAGGGAATTTCAAACTACACGGTGTATCTAAATACAGCCAGTATTTTCATCCCGCTCAGGTCGAATACCAATATTTCTACTTTCTCCAACAATGCATGGACACCTGCAACTGCTTCTACGGCAACGCTGCCCCGTCTTTCTATGTCTGAAAATCTGAATAATTATCGTAGTAACAGTATTTGGCTTGTTGACGGATCATACCTGAAATTAAGAACAGCGGAGATTTATTACAATTTTCCCAAACCAATGCTATCCAAATTTAAGCTCAAATCAGCGCAGCTGTATGTAAGAGGAATAAATTTATTTTCGATTGACAATATAAAAGTTGTTGATCCGGAATCGATCGGAAGCTCATATCCTACAATGTCTTCCTATAATCTGGGTATTAAAATTGGGTTTTAACCATTCAAACACATTGTTATGAAACAGATATATTCTTATATATTAAAATTTCCCAAGTCATTGATTGCAGCTTTATTCTTAATTCCATTGTTTTGGAGCTGCCATTTTTTGGACTATACCGAGTATGATTCAAATAATGAAAATTATATATTTTCATACATAGATCAAACCAAAACAGTTCTGGCCAATGTCTATTCTTATCTCCCGAAAGACTACAACAGCGTGGATGGGGCCATCAGGTCATCGGCAACAGATGATGCCGAACATGTATGGGATGCATCAGCCATTCAACGGTTCAACAATGGAGGTTGGAGTGCGATTAATCCGCTGGATGATCAGTGGGGCAGAATGTACACGGCCATAAAAGCTGCAAATATATTTTTGGATAAAGCCGACACACTGACATTTCCTGCAATAAAATATGCGGTCAATTACGCTGATTTAATGAAAGCATTGGCTTTATATCCTTACGAAGCCCGGTTCTTACGTGCGATGTATTACTTCGAATTAATTAAGAGGTATGGCAATGTTCCCCTTGATACGGTAAGGTTGACACCTGAACTTGTCAATAATGTAAAGCCTAATTCATATGACGAGATTGTCAAATTCATCGTAAGGGAGTGTGATTCGGCAGCCATTAAATTACCCATAACGTTTTCTACATTTATCAGCAAGGAAACAGGACGGGCAACGAAGGGGGCTGCCATGGCTTTAAAAGCGCGAACTTTGTTGTATGCTGCCAGCCCTTTGCACAATTCTTCGAATGCTGCTGCCAAATGGATTGCGGCCGCATCTGCTTCAAAGGCGCTGATCGACCAGCTTGGAGCAACTTATACCCCACTTGCTGCATATAATACAACCTGGAATAACCTCACCTCCAAAGAATTGATTTTAGAGACCAGACAGGCAGATGACAGGGCATTTGAAGCAGCAAATACAGCGGTGGGCTATAATGGAGGAAATACCGGAACCTGTCCTACACAAAACCTGATTGATGCTTATGATATGAAAACAACCGGCAAAGGGATCACAGAGGCCGGTTCAGGTTATGATCCGGCAAATCCGTATTCAACTTCAGGGGCAACAGCAAGAGATCCAAGGCTTGATATGACAATTCTCCGTAATGGTTCCATCTGGAAAAATCCTCTGGTAATTCAAACCTTTCAAGGGGGATTAAATGCGGCGCCCAGGCCGAATACTACTAAAACGGGTTATTACATCAAAAAATTTATGGTGGAAAGTATTGTTATTGATCCTTCTTTAACATTGGGAAATGCACGACATGTATGGCCAATATTCCGATATGCCGAGGTGCTTTTGAACTATGCTGAAGCCATGAACGAAGTATATGGACCGGATGGGGCAGGCCCCGCCCCTCTTGATAACCTGACAGCGCGTGCGGCAGTGAATATAGTCCGTGCAAGGACCGGAGTCGCAATGCCCGCCTTCGCGGCAGGAATGACACAGTCAACTTTCAGGGATAAACTGAGGAACGAACGCCGGGTGGAACTGGCTTTTGAAGACCATCGTTTCTGGGATATCAGAAGGTGGAAGATCGGACCTTCAGCCACCATCATTAAAGGTGTTGACCTGACAAGGGACCCTGTCACCGGCGTAATAACCTATACCCCAAAAGTAGTTGAAACACGCGTTTGGAATGACAAGATGTATTTGTATCCTATTCCAGAGACAGAGTTGTTCATAAACAAGAACCTTGTGCAAAACCTTGGCTGGTAAGTAATTTTTTTTTAAAATCAACTGATTAACTTCAACAGTGAAAACTAATGAAGTTACTTAATTTACAAATATCTTAATTAATTGAATATGCAAACTAAATCTAATCAAAAAACCACTTTTCTGATCGGCGTAACCATGATTGGCTTGTTTATTTTTTGTACATCGCTAAACACAAAAAATAAAAATCAGGATAAGAAGCCAGAATCGATGCTTTGCGTGGGATATCATTGGACGGAGGCTGAAGGCAAAGCGTTTCTCGAAAAGATGCGACAGACTTACACTACGGAAGAAGACTGGAAAAAGCATGCAAAACAGATCCGGACACAAATTCTGAAAGGCGCCGACTTGGAGAAATACCCTAAAAAATGTCCACTTAATCCTTTTATTAGCGAAAAACGTGTTTATGATGGCTACCAGGTACAGAATGTTGCTTTTGAAAGTCTGCCAGGAGTTTATGTAACAGGTAGTTTTTATACTCCTATTAATACAAAAGGTATGATTCCCGGCATATTAAGCCCTGAAGGACATTGGTCAGATCCCGCTGATTATGGCCGATATCGGCCAGAAGCGCAAAAACGTTATGCCGCTATGGCGCGTATGGGTGCAATGGTCTGGGCCTACGATATGGTAGGTTATGGTCAATTTGTTGAATTTGGATGGATACATGAACATCGCGAATCGCTGAAATTACAAACATGGAACAGTATACGCGGGATTGATTTCCTGCTTTCAATGGGTGCCGACCCGAAAAGAATTGGTATGACAGGTGCATCGGGTGGAGGTACACAAACTTTTCTGCTTACCGCGATTGATGCCCGTGTAGCTGTATCGGTTTCTGCCCATTTCTTTGGCGGTTGCGTTTGCGAAAGCGGGATGCCCATCCATAAGAGCGAGAACTTTCAAACCAACAATGTAGAGATTGCTGCACTTGCTGCTCCTCGACCAATGTTATTGGTTTCGGATGGTAATGACTGGACAAAAAACACCCCAAAAGTTGAGTACCCACATATAAAATACATTTACGGATTGTATGGCGCATCTAATCTTGTTGAGAATGTCCATCTTCCAAATGACAGACATGGGTACGATGATAACAAACGCATTGCAGTTTATCCTTTTCTGGCTAAGTACCTTGGACTTGATGTAACCAAAGCAATGAACCTTGACGGTACACTCAACGAAAAGAATATTGTGATAGAGGATCAGAAAGCACTCTACTCTTTCAACGACAAACATCCATTTCCAGCCAATGCCATCAGAAATAATGATAATGTCGTATGGAAATAAACTTTTTCCCTTGCTGACGACAAATTAAAACTCAATTAAATTAAAACTCAATTAAAATGAAACAGCTGCTTTACAATGTAATTAATAAGTATTTGAGTTTATTCAAAATCATTTTCACTTTAGCATTGGTCATGTTGCTGGCTAATGACAGGGTGAATGCCCAGAATGAACTTGATGTGATAAGGAATAACTGGCTTCAGTATAGTAATGCCCCTAACTCATTATATAATCATATTGCAGGGCAGGCCTATGATCTTCTTGCCCGGCGGGCTGCTAAAATTGATGCATTGAGCTCATTGTCCGATTGGCAACAAAGACAAAAATTTATTAGAGAAACACTTTTGAATATTGTGGGCCCTTTCCCTGGAAAAGCTCCATTGAATGCAAAAATTATCAGAACAATAGATAAGGATGATTATAGGGTTGAGCATATTGTTTATGAGTCCCAACCAGGATTTTATGTCACAAGCTCAATGTTCATACCAACTGGCTTAAAAAGAGTGAGTAAAATTCCAACTATAATTTACTGTAGCGGACATTCCGGTGATGGGTATCGGGGATATCAGACTCAGATACTAAATCTGGTAAAAAAGGGCTTCATAGTTTTTGCATTTGATCCGGTTGGACAGGGTGAGCGCCTGGGGTATTACGATCCGGAAACAAAGAAATCTGCAATCGGCCCGCCAACAATTGAACATTCCTATCCCGGATCACAAGTATTTATCACAGGGAGTTCTTTAGCCCGATATATGATTTGGGATGGCATCAGGGCTGTCGATTATCTCCTCTCCCGGAATGAAGTTGATCCTGCGCGAATTGGAATTACAGGACGATCTGGAGGAGGAACACAGTCTGCATACATTGCTGCAATGGATGACCGGATATATGCTGCTGCTCCTGAATGCTGGATAACCAATTTCACAAGGTTATTTCAGACTGTTGGGCCACAGGATGCTGAACAAAACTTCTTTAACGAGATCATAGGAGGAATCGATCATTCTGATTTCTTATTGGTCAGAGCGCCAAAACCTACATTGATGATAACTACTACAAGAGATATGTTCAGCATTCAGGGAGCTAAAGAGACCGAAAATGTGGTGTCGCGCATTTATAAAGCTTATGGGAAAGAGGACAACTTCAGCAGGGTTGAGGATGATTTTCCTCATGCATCAACTAAAAAGAACAGGGAAGCCATGTATGCTTTCTTCCAGAAATATTTAAATAATCCCGGTAACTCAAATGATGAGATAGTTAAAACTTTAACAGCTGAAGAATTGCAGGTAACCCCTACAGGTCAGGTTTCAACATCTCTAGGAGGAGAAACTATTTTCAGTTTAAATCGCAAAGAGGCAGAAAAACTGGTCATTAATTTACAAACTTCAAGAAATGATCTCACGATGCACCTTCAGGATGTATTGAATTCAGCAAAAAAACTTTCAGGGTATCTGAAGCCAACAGAAATTAATGAACCCGTGTTTACTGGTCGTTTTCAGAGGGAAGGTTATGTGATTGAAAAATATTTTTTAAAAGGTGAAGGTAATTATGTTATTCCATACCTGTTGTTGATACCGTCTAAGCCAAACAATAAAGCCCTGATCTATCTTCATCCTTCCGGTAAGTCAGTAGATGCTTCTGTAGGCGGTGATATGGAATGGTTTGTCAGTCGTGGTTACAAGGTGCTGGCTCCTGATTTAATTGGAATAGGTGAAATGGGACCAGGTGATTTTAAAGGCGATGCATATATAGAAGGCGTATCTCATAATATATGGTATGCTTCTATACTTATTGGCAGAAGTATCGTTGGGATAAGGACTGGTGATGTTGTAAGGCTCACCCGGTTGTTGAAAGAGGATCGTGAAATAAGTGAGGTTTATGGTATTGCAAAAAAAGAAATGGCTCCGGTACTATTACATGCTGCAGCTTTTGACTTGAATATCACCAGAATTGCATTAATTGAACCTTATTCCTCTTATCAATCCATTGTAATGAATCATTTTTATGATTCTTCATTTATTCACGGAGTTGTTCCTGGAGCCCTTAGAGCCTACGATCTTCCTGACCTTGCAGCCAGTTTGGCTCCAAGAAAGCTAATTATGGCAGGAGTTACAGATGGATATGGAAAAAACGCCGATACTGAAAGTATTAATAAGGATATTGAAATAATTAAAATTGCTTATCAAGCCAAAGAAGCAAAAGATAAATTGAATATAATATCTGATTTATCCCCTAAGAATAAGTATGATATTTTTGAAAATTGGATAAAATGATTTATTGAAATAAATAAAATTTTGTCACGGCAGAAAATGAGGCGCAATTAATCCATAATTTATAATAACAATTGCCTTCTAGCTTAACAACATAGCTTCTTGCTTAACAACATAGATTATGACAACAAAAATAATTGACCTTTCACATTTGCTTAATGAGTCTGTATCAGTTTATCCCGACACAATTGGACCTGAGTTTTTATCTGACTGACATTGAAAACAATAAATTCAAGTGCGAAACATTACTTAAATACTAACTAAATGGATATCGATTTTTCAAAATACAAAAGAGGTTCGGCATCCGTATGGGCGGGTGAAACGGATCCGTTCTTGATGGGCGCAATAAACCCTCCCATTGTTAACAGTGTAACCTTTGCCTATCATGACCTTGATGAGTGGCACGATGTGGCCACAGGTAAACGCGAAGGATATATCTATAGTAGGAATACAAACCCTACTGTCCACATATTGGAAGAAAAGATCCGGATACTGGAATACGCTGAGGCCTCTACTTCTTTCGCTTCAGGAATGGGTGCCATCAGCAATACCTTGTTCGCGCTGCTTGCTCCTGGGAAGAAGGTTGTCTCTATTAAAGATACTTACGGTGGTACCAGCAAATTATTTCTGGAATTCCTTCCCTCTTACAAGATGGAGGTTAAGCTTTGTGAAACATCCGATCAGTACCAACTGGAATCAGAAATTGCCAACGGGTGCGATCTCCTTTACCTGGAAACGCCTACCAATCCAACGCTTAAGGTAGTTGATATAAAAAGGCTGGCTGCAGCCGCAAAAAAAGTTGGAGCTATCGTGGTAGTGGATAATACATTCGCTACACCGGTAAATCAAAATCCGTTAAAACTGGGGGCCGATATGGTCATTCACAGCGCCACTAAATTCCTTTGTGGTCATTCCGATGCGATGGGTGGACTTCTTTGTGGCAAAAAAGAGCTGGTGGAAAAAGTCTTTCGGTATCGTGAAATCAACGGTGCCAGTCTTCAAGCTGATCAGGCGTACATGATTATCCGCGGCATGAAAACACTAGAGTTGAGAATAGAGAGGCAAAACGCATCGGCGATGGAAATTGCAAAATTTTTAAAAGCTCATAATAAAGTAAGTGATGTTTTTTATCCTGGCCTCGAAACGCATCCAGGCCACTCCATTGCAAAGGAGCAGATGTCAGGTTTTGGAGGGGTCCTGAGTTTTTCCCTGAAGGGCAATTATGAAGATGTAAAAAGGTTTTTACCAAAACTAAAGTTGATACATTTAGCGGCTCATCTCGGATCGGTCAGCACACTGGCCGGGCCTCCCCGGACTACCAGTCATGTTGAACTCTCGGTAGAGCAGCGCAGGCTGCTGGGCATACCTGAAAGTCTCATACGGTATTCGGTGGGGATTGAGAATGTTGAGGATCTCATTGAGGATTTGGAAAATGGTCTGGCTTCTTTTTAAGTAGTGTCAGGATGCTCAGGTAAATGAAGCATTGAAATACGATAACATGATATCAAACGTGATCAATCAAGTAATACAATACAAATAGGAGAAAAGCAATTGAACGCCTTAAAGATTCGCATCTAATTAATGATATAAAATGAAAACATATCTTTTATTATTGATATACATAATCGGTTTGAATGCTTTTGGAAAAGATGTTAACATTCTCGATTATGGAGTTGTTCCTGACGGGAAAACCACTACTACGAAAGCCATTCAACAGGCTATTGACCAATGTTCTTCTTCTGGCGGAGGCACATTGTATTTTCCAGCTGGGGTATATATGTCAGGGACTATTTTCCTTAAAGACAATGTAACCATTAATCTTGATAAAGCTGCTGTCCTTAAGGGAATTGCTTCGGATAGTGCCTATCCTTTGACAGCTTCCGGGAAGAAAGGATTCATTCGTATTGATTACGCTTCGAATGTAACCATCATGGGAGAAGGTACCATTGATGGAAGTGGTAGCAATTCAATTTTTCAGAAAGGTGATAACGGAGATTTACGTCCATTTCTTTTGGAGTGCCTTGGTAGTAGAAATGTGGTAATCAAGGATGTACATCTTCAGAATTCGGCATTTTGGGCATTACACATTTTTGATAGCGACAATGTTCGTGTTGATGGTGTTAAAATATACAATCATAGCAATTGGAATAACGATGGTATTGATGTTGATTCAAGAAATGTAATCATTTCGAATTGTACTATTGATTGCGACGACGATGCCCTTTGCTTTAAAAGCGAAGGCAAAAAAATCTGCGAGAATGTAGTTGTCAGTAACTGCATTCTGGCTTCAAATTGTAATCTGATTAAGTTTGGGACTGGTTCTGTTCACGGTTTTCAAAATATCTCAATCAGTAATTGCGTGCTACACTCTGCCACTGTATCAAAGTTCAGGAATTGGAATAAATATATTACCGGAGTTACAGACTCAATTACCGGAATCTCGGGCATTGCGCTTGAAGTGGTTGACGGAGGAATAATGGATCAAATCACGATTAGCAATATTTCGATGACGGGAATTCAAACGCCTATTTTTATGCGGCTTGGAAGCCGAAAAAATCCTACTGGATCATTGAAAAATATACTAATCTGCAACATTTTGGCCACATCGCAAAGTCAAATATCCAGTTGTATCAGTGGAGTCCCCGGGTTTTACATCGAGAATGTGATCGTTAAGGATGTAATTTTTACCTGTAAGGGTACCGGAACTATGGTTGAATCGACTGCAGCAGTTCCCGAAGTTGAAAAATTATATCCTGAAAATAGGATGTTTGGATATAGCCTGCCCGCTTATGGGTTATACGTCAGGCATGTAAAAAACATGGGTTTCGAAAATTTCCGTTTTAACCTGCTTGCACCGGATGCACGTCCTGCAATACTTTTAGATGACTGCCACAATATCAGGATTAATAATTTTTCCGTTGACCAACCGTCAAACGATCAACCACTTTTACGCCTGATACAGTCAACGAATGTTTTCATATCCGGATATCAGTCAATTACTCCAATTTCGAAATTTCTGAGAATTGAAGGAGATAAATCATCTGATATAAAGTTATCAGGAAATGATTTTTCCGGGATTAAAAATGTTCTTGAACTTAGTAGTGAATGTGAACCTGCCGTAGTTAAACAATTGTCCAATTTCCAACATGACTAAGAACATTAAGGATAAACTTGAGTAAATTAAATATCTGGGAATATGAAAACTTATTTAGATAGAAAATTAAAAAGCATTTTACCAACTTGCCTGATTGGAATAAAATGCTTGATTACTGTAAGTTTAGTTGTTGCCTGTTCACAGGGCAATCAGGAAACAAAAGATCTTGATTACACACAATTTGTTGATCCTTTTGTTGGCACAGCCGAGTTCGGTCATTGTTTTCCCGGAGCATGCGTTCCATTTGGATTAATCCAGGCAGGTCCTGAAACTGGGAATTGCAACTGGAAGTATTGTGGCGGCTATCAGTTTAATGATTCCCTTATTAATGGTTTTTCACAAACGCGAATAAACGGCACTGGGGGTATTGATCTTGGAGATCTTCTAATTCAACCATTTACGGGCAACTCTAACAGCGAAGGGTTCAAAAGCAGGTTTGATAAAAGTGCCGAACAGGCCAGACCGGGTTATTATTCAGTTCTATTAAGCGATTATGGTGTAAAAGCCGAGATTACTGTAACCAGCCATGTGGCCGTGCATCGTTACAGTTATCCTGAAGGAAAAACGGCCAGGTTGATGATTGATTTTCAAAGCGCCCTATCAAATAGCAACGACCAGCTTAAAGACCATGTTTTGGACGCTGAAGTTAACTTTGAAGATGAAACGACCATAAGTGGTTTTAGCCGAACAAGAGTATGGCTCGAACGAACCTATTATTACGAGATCAAATTCAGTAAACCGTTTACTAAAAAAGCCTTGCTGCCCAAAAGTGATGAACGTGAAAAAGCCCCCCGGTATGTGCTGGACTTTGATTTGAAACCTGATGAACAATTGATGGTGAAAATATCCATGTCTTCAACAAGTGTTAATGGAGCCAAAGCTAACCTAATCACTGAGTTAAATGATTGGGATTTCGACCAAACTTACCAGAAAGCAAAAGCCACCTGGAACACCTACTTGTCACGGGTTGATATAGAGGGTGACAAAGACAGGAAGACGATGTTCTATACTTCGATGTACCATTTGTTCATCCAGCCCAATAATATTGCAGATGCAGAGAAGGAACCCTTCTACTCGACCCTTTCTTTATGGGATACCTACCGTGCCGCCCATCCGTTATATACCATTCTCAGCCCTGAGCGGGTTGATGGGTTTGTAAACTCTATGTTACACCAGTACGACAAACAGGGTCTTTTGCCGATCTGGGCCTTATGGGGAGGTGAAACTTATTGTATGGTTGGAAATCACGCTGTTCCGGTTATCGTTGATGCTTATCTCAAAGGGTTCAAAGGCTTTGATGCCGAACGTGCATACCAGGCTGTAAAAACTTCCCTGACAGAAAATCATAAGAATTCAGCATGGGATATCTACATGAAATACGGCTATTACCCTTTTGATTTGGTGAATGTTGAATCTGTATCGAGAACTCTTGAGTCAGTTTATGATGATTATTGTGCCGCTCAATTTGCCAAAGCTTTGGGCAAAACAGAAGATTACGAATATTTTACAGCCCGATCAAATTTTTACAAAAACCTGTTTGACCCTGAAACTAAATTGATGCGGCCAAAAGATTCACATGGTAAGTGGAGAACTCAATTTGACCGTTTTGCCCTTTCACATGCTAGTACTTCAGGAGGCGATTACACCGAGGGGAATGCCTGGCAATACACCTGGCATGTGCAGCATGATGTGGAAGGCTTAATTGATCTGATGGGCGATAAGGAATACTTTACGAATAAACTTGACTCACTTTTCAAATTGAAAAGTCCTCAAAAAAGTCAAGGTTTTGTGTCTGATGTTACAGGTCTGATTGGACAATATGCCCATGGAAACGAACCGAGCCACCATGTTGCCTACTTGTATGCTTTGGCCGGTAAGCCCTGGCGCACACAAGAATTAGTGAACGAAATCTGCAAAACAAAGTACATCAACGCTGTTGATGGCCTATGTGGAAATGATGACTGCGGTCAAATGTCTGCCTGGTATATTTTCTCGAACCTGGGTTTTTATCCAGTCAATCCATGTGGAGGCGAATACGTGCTGGGAGCGCCACAGCTTGAAAAAGGCATTATCAAACTACCAGACGGGAAAACATTTACTGTTGAAGCAATCAATTTTTCCAATGAAAACATCTATGTACAGCGTATAGAATTGAATGGAGCAAAGTATGAGAAGAATTCCATTAGTCATCAAGACATTATAAACGGAGGAATTCTGAAATTTTACATGGGCGCAACTCCCCATTTTCTTTAAATCGTTCTAAAATTTAATAAATATGATTAATGCTAAACCACTAAAGTAGATACTAATGCTTATTTCAAATCACAAACTAAAATTTCTTAACAATGAAAATTACCAGACATTACACACAGAAAAGAAAAGCATGGTTAGTTTCATTTATTACAGCAGTTATTTGTTTGCTGTTAAGTATTAACACGCTTCATGCGAAAGCCAAAACTGGTGGGGTATTTAGCTGTGAGTTAACAGTTCCACTGGGCGCTGGAGCTTCCGCCACGATCGGCGGCGGAGTCTATACCATTCCCGCCGGCACACACACCATTAGGGCTAATATCGATGACATCAATCGCTTTGCGGAATCAGAAGAACGTGGTATAATACTTTCGTTGCCACCGGCGTCGCTGGCCCTAAACTCCCTGATGTTATTATAAAATCATTTTATGACAAATTACAAGAAAAACCGTTTTATCAATTCGAAGATACTGCCAGTCGATATTGTTTTCCATCCTTCGTGGTGGTACAAACATACCGGAATTGTTTTTGATAAAGATTTTTATTACCACCCACTTAAGCGTGTTGAAGTAGAAAAACAAATGGAGCAAGAGCTCTATGAAAGGTTTGGACGGTTCGGATTAGGCACCGACAGAAAAAAAAAATTGCCACTTATCGGGGCCGTGCATAATGCTGCGGGCTTCTTACTTTCTGAAATGCTTGGCTGCAAAGTAATTTACATGGAAGATTCGGCTCCTCAGGTTTTACCTGCTGCAATGGATAAACTGGAAGTAAATACCAGCAGAGCATTGAAAAGTCCCGCGTTCAAACGATTTATATATCTTCAGGAAAAACTGAAGTCAAAATATGGTTATATAGTGGGCGACACAAATTGGGGAGGGGTATTGAACATCGCCCTCGACTTGGTGGGAGAAAAAGTCTTTACGGATTTCTTTACGGAAGCGGAAAGAACGAAAAAACAGTTTTTGGAGATTGCTAAGCTTATTGAACAATTTGTTACGGGCATGTCCAACGAAACAGGGACCAGTTCCATTTCAGTTAACCGAAATGTGAGGCATATCAAAAAACCGGTTTTTCTCCATTCTGAATGTTCTCACACAATGATTGCCACAGAACAATACGAAGAGTTCCTTCTCCCGATAGATCTGGTTTGGAGTTCGAAGTTCCGTCCGTTCGGCATTCATTATTGCGGTAGCGACCCTCATCGATATGCCGAAACCTTTGCAAAAATATCGAATCTCGACTTTCTGGACGTCGGCTGGGGTGGTGATGTGAAAATTCTCAGGAAGTATCTGTCAAACACATTCTTAAATATCAGGTTAGACCCTGTAACAATAAGCGATTGTCCTAATAGCAAATTGGAAGCAGTCATTATCCAGCTGGTGAAAGATTCTGGCTACCCATATTTAACCGGAGTGTGTTGTATCAATATGGACGATAAGGTGGAAGACTGTAAGATAGATGTCATTTTTGAAACTATTGAAAGCCTCAGACAAGAGTATTGGGAAGGTCATTATAAAGAATAAATAAAAAAATTAATAGTAGTATCTCATGAGTAAAAACACATATTTCAAATCATAAGCTAAAGTTTTTTAATTATGAAAAATAATAGACATATTACACAGAAAAGAAAAGTATGGTCATTTTCAGTTATTACAGCAGTTATTTGTTTGCTGTTAAGTATTAACACGCTTCATGCGAAAGCCAAAACTGGTGGGTTATTTATCCGTGAGTTAACAGGTCCACTGGCCGCAGGAGCATCCGGCACTATCGGTAGCGGAACAAATACGATCTCCAATGGTGTGCACACGATCAATGCAAATGCCAATGACGCCAATCGCTTTGCGGAATCGAACGAAACCAACAATACGCTTTCCCAGCTAATTACGATTGAACCTACCGTATTGACCGTGATGGTTGATTTTAGCGTTGATAGAGGGCCGGTTACTTATCGGGCTTCCGGATTCCTTCTCGGCATATCGGCAACAACTCCTTCATCGGCTCTGGTGAATCCCCTCAAACCCAAGTTTTTCCGCTTCGACAACGGATTTGGTAGCGGTGGTATAGATGCGTTGTATCCCCGCATCCAATCGCTCGGCGCAGTAGGAGAATTTATCTTGTCAGATTCATATGGTTATTCAGCGCCTTACCCGGGTGATAACAGCGATTATACGCGATGGGACTTAACAGTTACGAATATTGTCACAAATGCAAAAAACAAAGGTCAAAACCTTCAGTTTGACATCTGGAACGAACCGAGCAACGCTCAATTCTGGGGCCGCAGTCAGTCTCAATATCTTGACATGTGGGCTCATACCTTCCAGCTTATCCGGTCGATCAATCCCAATACGGTTATTGTGGGACCGAGCGGTTGTTGTACTCAACTTAACACGACTTGGCTACAGACTTATTTAACTTATGTGAAAGCCAACAATGTTATCCCTAACATACTCTCCTGGCACTATATGGATTCACCCTTCAACATCGAAACGTTGGTAAATTCAATGCGAACCCTCGCGGCAAACAACGGGCTCACGTTCAGCGGCTATGAACTTAATGAATCCATGTCGCCTACTGATGGGAGGAACGGCTTGCGACCAGCCGATGCCATTCTCTATTTTGCCGCTCTGGAACGTGCCGGGGTGTCCAATGCAGCTAAGAGTTGCTGGAACGAGGTCGGTGGCGGGAGTGACTGCAGCGCCCCCCGCCTGGACGGCCTTGTAAGCCAAGACGGATTGTACCCGCGGTCTATTTGGTGGGCTTACAAAGGATATGGCGATATCACCGGCCGTCTGTATGCTGTTACAACCGGCGACAGTAACTATGACGGTATTGCGGGGTACGATTCAGTAAGTAAAATTGGGAAAGCGGTTTTCGGTAATTACACTTCATCAAACGCCGGGGTCCAACTGCGCTTCTCACACCTTGATCTTATGTCCGGGCTCGTGAACGAAGGAAAAATTCATGTAAAAGTGGAAAGCGTACCCAATAGTGAAACAAGTAATCTTACGAGTATACCAACGGTTGTCGATTCCGAATTTACCGTTTCTAATAATGAGGTAGTAGTACCCCTCGCATCGTTTGAGCCATGGGGAGCGGTTCTGGTGACATTGACACCAACCGGAGCAACAAGAGTCATCGTCCCCAGAAGCAATGTTTCGCAAATGAATGTTTTCCCAAATCCGGCAGGTGACGTTTTAACTATTGAATTAATCGGAATAGCCGGAAAACAGCAGGTTGAAATTTTCAATGTACAAGGCATATTAGTTAAAGAGATTGAAATAACTGGGACTAAGCTGATTAATATTTCCGATCTGCCTAAAGGAAT
This sequence comes from Lentimicrobiaceae bacterium, assembly GCA_023227965.1. Classification (NCBI taxonomy): domain Bacteria; kingdom Pseudomonadati; phylum Bacteroidota; class Bacteroidia; order Bacteroidales; family Lentimicrobiaceae; species Lentimicrobiaceae bacterium. The sequence goes on from JALOCA010000045.1 coordinate 17,696, forward strand.
TTATCTTGTACACTTAAAAAATAACTCACTGGAAGTTCAGAAATTTACAAAACAATAAATTGATATAAATATAAATAAATCATTAAAGTAATTGATTATTCAGTAAAAAGATGGTTGTTAAACATTAATGGAGGAAATTTCGAAACAAATCAAAAATCAAGATAATGAAAAAGACTAACCTTTTATTTTTCCTGATGCTGCTTTTTGCGGCACAGAACCTTTATTCACAGGCTTATGAAAAAGTGGAATCGGGAGTGCGGATGACCGCAAGCGCTGTCTCAACCGAAATCCGCTTTTATTCTCCGGAAATCGTTCGGATTTTTAAGTATCCTGAAGGAACCACGGTTAATAAAAACAGCCTATCGGTAATTAAAATACCCGAAAAAACGGATATAAAAATCAACCAAAAAGGGCAGGTCGTTACTTTGAGCAGCTCAGCTTTAACTGTCGGCATAAACCTTGAAACAGGGAAAATAACCTACACCGATACGGCCGGGAAACTACTTTTTACTGAAAAAGACTTTGGGATGCAGTTTACCCCGACGATGGACGTAAAAACACCGACGTACCTTGCCCGTCAGGCTTTTGTTCTCGACAAAAATGAGGCGATATACGGATTGGGCCAGCAACAAAACAACAAGCTGATGCAACGGAGCCAACGCATAATTTTGAAGAATGAAAACATGAAAGTCTGCATCCCGTATTTTTTATCGGTAAAAGGATATGGCATTTTCTGGGATAACTACGCCGCAACAACCTTTACCGACAATCAACAGGAAACCTCTTTCGAATCACTCGGAAATTGTGCCGACTACTATTTCATGTTGGGCGGAAGCGGAAAAGGTGTAATCGCCCAAATGCGTGCCCTGACAGGCCAATCGCCAATGATGGCACTTTGGACATTTGGTTATTTCCAATCGAAAGAACGCTACAAAACGCAGGAAGAACTGGTTGGAGTGGTTGAAAAATATCGAGCTTTACAAGTACCACTAGATGGGATCATTCAGGATTGGCAGTACTGGGGCCGTGACAGCGTTTGGAACTCGATGAGTTTTGACCCAAAAACCCATCCTGACCCGGTTGGAATGGTAAATAAAATACACCAAATGAACGCCCATGTGACTATTGTTGCCTGGCCCGGATTTGGCCCACTGACCAAACAGTACGCCGAATTTAAAGAAAAGAAGATGTTGATCGACTTCGATACCTGGCCACCAAATTCAGGCGCAAAACCATACGATCCGTACAATCCGGTTGCCCGCGATATTTATTGGGATTACCTGAACAAAGGTGTTTTCTCCAAAGGATTTGATGCCTGGTGGCTCGATTCGTCGGAGCCCGACCACATTAACATAAAAGATGAAGATTTTGAACAGCCCACCTATCTGGGATCGTATCAGTCGGTCATCAATGCTTTCCCGTTGGTGCATACAAGTGGAGTTTACACCCATCAACGGGCGACAACCTCCGATAAACGTGTTTACCTTTTGACGCGGTCAGCCTTTGCCGGACAGCAGCGGAATGCCGCAAATACCTGGTCGGGCGATGTGGTATCAACCTGGGAAACACTGGGCAAACAGATACCAGCCGCGCTTAATTTTTCGATGACAGGCATACCTTACTGGAATGGTGATATCGGCGGGTTTTTTGCGGGGCATTACGTGAAAGACGGCGGCGCTAAAAACCCACAGTTTCAGGAACTTTACGTTCGTTGGTTACAGTTTGCAACTTTTACCCCTATGATGCGCTCGCACGGAACCGACATTCCACGCGAAATCTACCAGTTTGGCGACCATGGCAGTTGGGCATTCGATGCCATTGAGAAAGGCATTAACCTGCGCTACCGTTTGTTGCCATATCTTTATTCAACGGCCTGGCAGGTTACCAGTCAGTCGGCTTCGTTCCTGAACGCACTGCCACTCGATTTTGTGTCAGACAAGAAGGTTCGGAATATAACCGATGAATACCTGTTTGGAAGTTCAATTCTGGTTGCCCCGGTTGTTAATCCCATGTATACCAGCGAAACGAACGATAAGGTCTCAGCCGACTTCAGCAAGACAAAAAGCCGTAAAGTTTACCTGCCGGAAGGAGCAGATTGGTATGACTTCTGGACGGGCGAAAAGCTGAAAGGCGGTCAGAAAGTTGAAAAAGAAGCTCCAATTGACATTACGCCTCTTTATATAAAAGCCGGTTCGATTTTGCCTTGGGGACCAAAAGTTCAATATGCTGCCGAGAAAAAATGGGATGACCTCGTAATTCGTGTTTACCCGGGCGCCAATGGTGAATTCACCTTGTACGAAGACGAAACTGACAACTACAATTACGAAAAGGGGCTGTATTCAACCATCACGTTTAGTTGGGACGATGCAAAAAAAGAACTTACTGTTAGCGATAGAAAAGGAGAATTTCCTGGCGTGCTGAATAACCGGAAGTTTGAGGTTGTGATTGTGAAAGAAAAGTCAGGCGCAGGAATTGAAACTTCGCTTGCTCCAAAAACAATCAAATATTCAGGAAAAAAGACAGTTATCAAGCTTAAATAATAGGAATAATTTAGACTGTTTAAAATTTGTTTTTGAGTTCCGGAGGAACCAAAGGTCGGTAGAATGATTGAAAACGTGCAGGTCTCTTGTCCCGTACGCCCGCCTGACAAGCCAACGACGGGCAGGGGACAAGACGGAATATGTAAAATGATTTTTCTATCGACAGATTTTCGCTAACGGGAAATTTTTAAACAGTTTCTTAATGGGGTAACGATTGGATACCCCATTAAATTTTATAGTTAATTTTACAGGATAATTTTAAAAATACCTATTATGAGAACACATTTTACCAACACCTTAGCTATAATTTTTCTATGGACGATGTGTTTGCCTTTGTTGTCTTTAGCTGATGGAAGGGATGCAAACCCCGAAGGTAAAACTAATGCCACACTTTCGCGGGATACTATTCATATTGTTGGCCATTCGCACATGGATATGAACTGGCTTTGGACCTATTCTGAAACTATGAAAATGGCCAATGACAATCTTCGGCAAACAGTCGCTTTTATGGATGAATTTCCCGATTTCACTATGTTGCAAAGTCAGGCTGCGGTCTATAATTTTGTCGAAAAAGTTGATCCTCCCTTGTTTGAGCTGGTAAAAAAATATGTGAAGGCAGGACGACTTGAACTGGCCGGAGGGATGTGGACAGAAGGTGATATGAACCTTTCGTCGGGTGAAGCGATCAGCCGCACCTTTTTGCTGGGTCAGCGCTATTTCCAAAGCCGTTTCGGACAAATGGCACACATAGGTTGGTTGCCCGATAATTTTGGTCATATCTCGCAGATGCCCCAAATTCTGAAGCAAGCTGGTTGTGATTATTTCTATTTTCACCGTTGTAAACCATTTAAAGGTTCGTTTTGGTGGGTGGGGAGTGATTCTTCAAAAGTATTGTGTTATGCAAATGATACTTACAACGGAGATATCACGCCGAAACTTAAGGATGAATTACAAAAGATCACTCCGGATAAACATCGGTTATTGCAAATAACCGGCATTGGTGACCATGGCGGAGGTCCAACCCGTGCAAATATCGACATGGTTCATCAGCTGGACAAAACACCCGGCTATCCTGCCGTTAAATTTACCACTGCCGGTGATTTTTTTGGTAAAATTTCCAAAGAGATGAGTGGCCGGCCGACCCATTACGGTGAGATGCAATTCATTTTCGAAGGTTGTTATTCCAATGTTTCAGATATTAAGGAAGGGAACCGGAATTGCGAGAATTCTCTTTACAGTAGCGAATTTTTTAATACACTCCGCTGGCTGAACGGCGATAAATACCCTGCCGATGAACTTCGGGATCTTTGGACAACGGTAGCTTTTAACCAATTTCACGATATCCTGCCCGGTTCAGCTATTAACGAGGCCAATAAGGAAGCTGTTGGCCGTTATGCTGACGTACTGCGCAAATCGACTGATTTACGCGATAATGCCTTCCGTAAGATGGCCGATGAGGTGAAATTTAGAACCGACATGGGGCAACCCGTTGTAGCTTATAATCTTCATCCTACCTCCCGAAAAACTATTGTTGAGGCAAGTGTCTATTCGCATACAGAACCTGTTTCTGTCAAGGTAAACAGCTGGGTAAATTTTTATGGCTCGAAAAATATCAACCCGATCGATAAAGGACAGGGAAAAGTTCCAACGGTATTGGTTCGCGACGGTTCAGGAAAGAGCTATCCTGCCCAAATCGTATGGGCGAAAGTGACGCCGCCGGGATTTACTTCCAAAGTTCAGTTTATTGTCGATAATTTGCCGGCTGGTGGTTATAAAACGTTCTATGTAGATGTGACCAAATCGGGAGCATATAACGAACCTATTCCATTTAATGACAACACGTTTGATACCGATTTTTTCAAGATTAAAATTGACCTGAAAACCGGTGGTATCGTAAGTCTGTTTGACAAGCGTACCAATACCGAATGTGTGAAAAAGGGGGGGCAACTTAACACCCTACGAATGTTCCTGGAAGATAAAAAAGGAGGAATGAAATCGTGGGCGCTGAATAAAAATGTTACAATAGAGGATGTTACAAATGTTAAAAGTGTGAAGGTCGTTGAAAACGGACCGGTAAGGGCCTGTATTGAAACTGTTAAAACCTGGGGTAAATCGAGATTTATTGAACGTGCTTATATTTATCGTTCTTATCCCCGGATTTCATACGATATGGAAGTCCACTGGCTCGAAACAGGAAGTGATTCAACCGATTCACCTATGTTAAGGGCCGTTTTCCCATTGGCAATTCAAGATCCAAGGTTTTATTGCCAGGTTCCGTTTGATATTGTTGAAAGACCTGCCAATGGGAAAATAGGAGGTAAAGAGATTGCTGAATCTGTAAAACATCGGAATGATTATGGAATTGTAGCAGAACCGAATGATGGTCAGGAGGTTCCTGCGCAAAAGTGGGTGGATGTAACAGATGGGAAAACGGGTATTGCACTTTTGAATAAAACTAAATACGGCCATTCGTTTCATAATGGCGAATTAAGACTCACATTGATGAGGTCAGCTGGCGATCCGGACATCTATCCCAATCTTGGGAAATTTAACATTAGCTATGCCCTTTATCCTCACGCCGATGATTGGAAAAGTGAGGTATGGGCCGAAGGTGACGACTTTAACGTGCCGGTTTATGCAGCAGAACCACCATCTTTAGCACTCGCGAAAAATCATGCATCACGCCCCGAAGAAGCGTCGTTTTTCTCGGTGTTTCCGTCAAACGTTGCAATGACTGGGGTGAAGCAGTCAGAAGAAGGAGAGGAGCTTATCGTTAGATTAGTTGAGATAGAAGGAAAGGCAACAGTGGCCACGATTAACTTGCCGGTTACGGCTAAATCGGTCCGGCGACTTAACCTGATTGAGTTTCCCCTTGAAAATGCAACAACGCCAGAAATTGAAGGTAAATCAATCCAAATCAAACTGAAACCACACGAAATAGTTACACTTGGGATTAAATAAAACTAAAAAAAGATGACAACAAAAAAAATTAACAAAAGAGAGCTACTCAAATATGTTGGAGATTTCAGCCAGCTATTTGGAATTAAAGGATATACCCTTACTGGCGGGAAAGCCAACGGGGTGAAAGCCTTCGATGTCAAAAATGGCTCAGGGCTTGAGTTTACAGTGCTCGCGGACCGATGTCTCGATATTGCCGGATTGTCGTTCAAAGGAATCAATTGCAGTTATATCACTAAAAACGGAATCGTGGCTCCGGAATATTATG
>JALOCA010000046.1 GCA_023227965.1 Lentimicrobiaceae bacterium
GAACTACAAATATGCACCCTTCCTCCGAAAAAAATCTGTAGTGCCCAAGCCTCCTCCTCAAAAAAATCAATCCCTTGATAACATCCATTTTATTCCTGGATAGCTGCAAAATGGGTTAATATCCATAGAAAAGATTTTTTATTTCTGTGGATTCTCCGCCAGGAGATCAATAATTAATACCCTATGGACAGTCTTTTCTTAAAAAATCAACATTTTATTAACTCCAAAAAGCCATTACATCATAAAAATGTAATGGCTTTTTGGAGTTATATCTGTACAAACCGGAGTCTTACAGTTTATTTTTTAATGATAAATCTACCGGTAGTACGTTCGCCGTTGCTTTCAGCTTCTACCAGGTAAATACCATTAACTGCAGAATTCAGGTTTACCCTGTACAGCGACGAGCCGTTGGCAGTAATAACGTCGTTGTATATCTGTACCCCGTAAACATTATAAATACGGACATACGTTTTAGTATTAGAGGCGGTATTCATCTGCAGGTAAAAATTACCATCCGAAGGATTGGGATAAACCTTCAGGTTTTCCAAGCCTGTATTTTCGCCAGTTCCGGTAGTATTGTCCACATAAATATTTTTTTCACCAGATGCAATACCACTTCCGCAGTCGTTTATTCCTTCCACCGTCAATACCACATCGCCCGTAAAATCCGTATTCCATGTAACTTCTGCCTCAGTTGTAGCAGAGGCAATCGTACCTGCATTTTCAGGAGCCAGCCTCCATGAATAGCTGTTTGCATTGGCTACTGCATCTATTGTATAAACGGAAGTAATGGTATAGGCAAGGTCAACCTGGCCAGGACCATCTGGCATTGCAGGTGTAGCAGGCAAATAATCGAACGTTAGCAGCATGTTGCCGGACATTGGCTCGCATGGGGCATTGAAGGCTTGCAAAGTAAGTGTAACCTGTCCGTTTTCAATATCGGCACTACTTGGAGTATAAACCGGGTTAAGCAGGGTTGCATTGTTAAATGTTCCGGTTCCTGAGGTAATCCAGTCGAGTGATGAATAGTTGATAACAGATGTCCCGCTTATCGTATAGCTTTCGCTTTCGCAAACACTGCCTGTTTCCGTCATGGTTATTTCAGGTATGGCTTTAATTGTAAGCAACATTCCGTCGGAAAAAGTTCCGGTACTTCCTTGAATCGTTAATATAAGTGTTACCGAGCCAGCGTCAATATCTGCCTGACTTGGGGTATAAACCGGGTTCAGTATGGTTACACTGCTGAAAGTTCCCGTGCCGGAAGTTGTCCAACTTACCGATGTATAATTGGTAGCTGTTCCGTTACAGTTATAGTTATCACCTCTACATATCGAAGCATCAGTACCCGCATAAGCTGTAGCAGAAATTGGTGCGGGAAGTTCTATATAATCGAGCCAGGCACAGTCGGAGCCTCCAGATTCATATTGGTCCTTCACATACGACCATTTAAAAGTGTGATTTCCGGAAGTTACAGGATAGCTTACTCTTGCCCATCCCTCTTCACCACTCCATTGTTCCTTCATATCATTGTCAATATAGAACTTCAGAAAATCATAAGTGGCTTCCGAAGACACCTTGCGGTAAAACGAAATAGTATCGCTTCCTGCAACATTTATATTTAGGGTTAAAACAGAACTTTGATTATTTCCTATTGTCCCTGATTTCGAACAATACGTACCTTCGTAGGCACCCGAGCTGATAATTGTCCATGAAGAATTTCCGCCCGATTGCCAGCTAAACTGGTTAAAATTTCCGGTTTCCCAGTCTTCAACAATCAGCCCTATTTTTGCATAATAATCTTTTACGGTTTGGTAAGCACCGCTTCCAAGTGTATAAGTAAGCTGGGAAATTGCTCCCAAAGCCGCTGCCGCATCAATTTGAATTGTAAACTGTGCAATATAAGATTGACCTGTTCCAAGAGTCCCGATAGTATAAACAGGATCGGAAACAGTTATTAGCGAAGATAACGAAACAAGGGTTCCGGTTGTATTTATAGCGTCTGTATGCCCGTTATTTATAGAAGTGAACGAAATGATAGCGGTTTCGCCCGGGTCAAGTCTGCCGTTTCCGTTACCCTGGCTGTCGTCAATTGTGATGGTTCCGACCGACAGCGAAGGAGCATTTGCAATAAGGGTGAAATAAGAATCCCATGTTGAGTTTCCAACAGCCTGCACATCAAAAGTTATTGCCTGCTGGTCTGGGATGGCATTAGAAACGGTTAATGCAAAACCGTTGTCAATGGTTTTTAATTCTCCTGCTGCAAAATCACCATAATTTTCAGTGGCATCGGTCAGGGTGATGTTGGTATTAGTAGTGATTAAAGTAACATTTACGTTGGTAGCAGGTTGTGTTCCTACATTTTGCAAACCCAAATTAAGAGTTACGGATTCTCCGGGGTCTAACTGCCCGTTGTTATTGCCCGAAACATCATTTACCAGGTTTGATTGGAAAATAACATAAGGTTGGTCGGAAACGACTATGATAGTACCCTGATGACGGTTACGGTTATGTCCGATGATGGAAACCGCAATCGGGTTAACATCCATAAGTATGCTACTAAATGTAATTGTTGCATTACCCGAAACGTCTGTTAATCCTCTGCCGATAAGAGAACCGTTTTGCATTAAACCTATACGTGCATTGGGGGCGTTTGTCTGAAAATCAATCTGGCTGATACCAACCGAAACACTTGCCGGATAAGTAGCGATAATATCGGTGGGGACATCAGTCCAAATATCCATAGTCGGGTCGCCAAACAGGTTTGTTTCGTATGCACACCAGCGTATCACATCGTCAGAATTGATATAGGTAACATTGTCTTCTTTTGAGTCGGAATTTACATCTCCAATCAGGAAAATATTTTCGCCAAATATTGCATCAAAAAACTGACGGTCGAAGAACTGCGAGGCGCCATTTGTTCCGCCCTGCTCATACCAACCATAACGTGAATTTGCAATACATGCTACTTCTGCAGTTGAAATAGTTGTAATCACTTCTGCAAAGCAGTCTTCCAGCACATACGAACTGGCATCATCCCGGTTATCGAACGAACCATTGTAGCAACCCTGTGAATATCCTATTCCATACCCATGAGCAATTCCGTTATTCTGAAAATTAGTGGTTGTAACATCGCTGTTTTCCATCTTCATGTTATAAGTAACATTGGAATGCCCCAGGTGGTTAAGCAAATGTGTTCCATTGTTAAACTGGCTGAAAACATTTTCTTTTTCCCAGTTGGCAATGCTTTCGTAAAGTTTTGAAATGGTATAATCTAAAGGGAACCCTACAGTGGTGTACCCGTTATGGGCACCTCCGCTGATAATTTCATCTTTCGAATCGTCGCCATAAGTGATATCATCTAACTGTTCACCGATCATCAACCCCTTTTTTATATCGGCAACCACAGGGCTGGATTGATAAAGGGTAAGTTTATTGATAAAGTTTTGTATTTCGGTTTGGCTGTCAACACACAACCTTCCTATTCCCACTTCATAATATAAATCGGCTTCGTTTGCTTCACCCCACTTGTTATCATTGTCGTTGTTCCATGTTCCGTCGAGGCAGGCATAATACATATCCGAAGGAATATCATTATCAGGCATATCACCGGGGTCGGCATAAAATCCGCGTTTTGGCACAATGTTATCGGATGGAATATTCGGGTCGGCATCTCCGGCAAGTATCACATAACTTATACCCGAATTTTGATAATAATCAATGATACAGTTACGTATTTTCATCTGATTATCAGTACCTGTATATTGTGTGTAAATATCTTCCACGGTTTTGCAGGTTACCGCATAACCGGTACTTTGTTTATAAGTTACATAATCGTTAAAATAAGATAAAAAAGCACTTTTTGTAATTAACAGTATATCGTAAGTGGGGTCGTCCTTACCTGATTTCGCTTCATAATCAGAGATTAACTCGTTATGCTGGGTTAAGGAACGGATACGCTGGTTAATTCTTTCATTGCTGCGGAGCAATCCAAGAGATGTTGATGCCCGTTCGGTGCTTTTCGTAACTATTTCTATGCATATTTCTTTTACAAACTGAACCTTTTTTAAGGCGGGATAATATGTCAGCGGGCAAATTGAAAACGAAGAAATGCTATGCCCGTTCAGGAAATTGGTACTTACTGCAGAAATATTGTTTACAGGATAAGCTGTTTCTGAAAAATAAATTTTATTATCAAGAACCGGTTTATATCCTGCAGGAGCACCCTTTGAAATAGGGAACTGCCTGGATGCCGGAGGAATTGTTATCCCGTTTTCCTCAGGATAATATTCAATTTTAGTTATATTTACTGAAACTGCTTCCGTTCCCGGAGGAAGAAGGATGTTTGCCGCAAACTGAGGAAGTATTGGCGTCCCTTCCTTGCCAAGGTTAGCACATTCTTTATAACTAATTTTTGAATAGCCATCTGCTTGTAAAGCTATTCCGGGCTTTTTGAAACTGTAGGTATAGGCCTGCTTCTGTGCAAAGGCAGAAAAAGTAAATGCCATTAGCATCAAAGCAACAAAAAATGCTGATTTTTTCATATTTTGTTATGTTTAAAGTATTTTATAAATTTTACTTACTAATTGATTTTCATCTTATCAAAAGTCATTCTTCAAAAGAAATAACATTAAAACCCTTTTATAAAAAAGCAGGCTAATGTATTAAAAAAATTAAATGAAATTAATTAACTTAAATTTTTATTCTGTATAAAATACAGGCATATTCTTAAATTTACAAAAGTTGCTTCCATTCCTTTTTGTATAGCGGATTCTTTTCCCCAGCTATTTAATAACCAATTTCAAACGATAACAAAGCCTACTTGTCATCTGCTTTATCTTCGAGCATGGGTACAAAACGGAAATTTCCGTGTTGAAAGGTTTCAAGTTTACCAAGGGTATTTTTTATTACGGTGGTCATTATTTGCGAGTCACCTGAACCCAAAGGAGCGACAAGTATCCCGCCCGGTTTTAGCTGGTCGGTAAGGGTAGTAGGCAGGTAGGGAGCTGCTGCAGTGATAATTACTTTATCAAAAGGGGCAAATGCAGGTAAGCCCTTGTATCCGTCGCCGAAAAATACTTTTACGGTATAACCCATTTCGGCTAATAATTTTTTCGATTTCTGGTAAAGTGTTCGTTGTCGCTCAATGGAATATACTTTTGCACCCATTTCGGCAAGTATGGAAGCCTGATAGCCTGAGCCAGTTCCTATTTCAAGCACTTTATCTCCCGGCTTTATGCAAAGCAACTCCGATTGGAACGCTACTGTGTAAGGCTGCGAAATCGTTTGACCTGCCCCTATCGGAAAGGGCTTGTCTTCATAAGCAAAGTTGAGAAAAGAAGAGTCGAAGAAAAAGTGCCGGGGAACGGATTCGATGGCAGCAAGTACCATAGGGTCTTTAATCCCTTTTATCCGGATTAAATCTGCAAGGTTTTTGCGCAGCCCTTGATGCTGGTAGGTGTCGGTACGGGTAATGTGCATACAATAAAAACACTAAATCAAATAGTTAAACAAAAGTACAATATTTTTCGCAAAATCGAGAAAGCCCATGCGAAAGTAGTAATTCGTTTTTTTAAAAAAAACTTACTTTTGCACAAATTAAAAATAACGATATGCTGAAAATTGGAGTGCTGGGCGCCGGTCATTTGGGAAAAATTCATATCAAATGTATAAAGATGATTCCTGATTACCAACTGGTGGGTTTTTATGATGCCGATAGAGACAATGCGGTAAAGGTAGCGCAAGAATTGGATGTTACGGCTTACCCCTCGCCCGAAAGTTTGATGGACAATGTTGATGTTATTGATATCGTAACTCCTACCATTGCCCATTTTCAATGTGCTTCGCTTTCTTTGAAAAAAAACAAACATGTTTTTATCGAAAAACCTGTGGTTACCACACCCGAAGAAGCATTCCGGCTGATAGAAATTGCAGAAGAGGCAAATGTGAAAGTACAGGTGGGACATGTTGAGCGGTTCAATCCCGCATTCATTGCAGCTTCTCCATTCCTGGGTCAGCCAATGTTTATTGAAACCCACCGCCTTGCCCAATTTAACCCGCGGGGTACGGATGTACCTGTCATTCTCGATTTGATGATACATGATATTGACATAGTGCTGAGTGTTGTAAAAGCCGATATTATGAAAATCAGTGCAAGCGGGGTGGCAGTAGTGAGCGATACCCCCGACATTGCCAACGCGAGGCTCGAATTTGCCAACGGCTGTGTAGCAAATCTTACCGCAAGCCGTATTTCGATGAAAAATATGCGGAAGTCGCGTTTCTTCCAGCGTGATGCTTATATTTCGGTTGACTTCCTGGATAAAGAAGTTGAGATCATTCGTATGCATGATTACGATCCGGCTTCGGGTAATCCTTTTGCCATGACTATTGACCTTGGGAACGGAAAGCCTGTAAAAGAAATTAATATACTGCATCCCGAAGTGCAACCATTAAATGCTATCCAAACTGAATTGCAATGTTTCGCCACCGCCATCCTGAAAAACACCTTACCTTCCGTAACAATAAATGATGGTTACAATGCCCTGGATATTGCCTATCGCATTATGGAAAAAATGAACAGAAAACTGGCTGACTGATTATTGAACGACAACGGATTTTTTCTGAAAATGTTAACAATATTTTTACAAAGCAGCCGTTTTTACAAAAGATCCAGCAAGGTAATACAATCTTTATGATTTTTTTTCTACGAAACCTATTTCTTTTTCTGATTATTTCGGCACTTTGCATGGTGGGCTGTGATGACAAAATCACCAAAGACGACATTCCGTCTTATCTGGCAATTGATACAATCATTCTTTCAACCAACTACGGCAACCAGGGCACTGCTTCCAATAAAATTACAGACGCTTGGGTATATGTAGACAACAATTTGATTGGAGCTTTTGAATTGCCGGCAAAAGCCATCCCTATTCTTGCCGAAGGCACCCATACGATTACTATTAGTTCCGGCATTAAACTCAACGGAATTGCCAGTACACGCGCCCGTTATGCCTACTACAAAAACTACACTGTTAAAATAAACCTTGTAAGAGACAGTATTATAAAAATCCATCCAACAACAACATACACTGATAACACTATATTTGAATGGATGGAAGATTTTGAAGACGGCAGTACTTCTTTGGAAAGAGGGTCTTCAAGCCAAACCGGATTAGAAAGAATAAGCACCGATTCACTAGTATTTGAAGGCTCCAACTGTGGCAAAGCGGTACTTAGGGATTCTTCCGTTTTTTTTGAAGTAAAAACTATCAGTGCTTTTGACTTACCCCTTGACGATAGTCCCGTTTATCTTGAACTTAATTATCGAAATAACATAGATTTTTGGATAGGCTTTTATGCAAATGAGATTTCGGTTACTACTCAAAGGTCTATTCTTAAGCTGAATCCAACTAATGAATGGAAAAAAATTTATTTTAATCTAACTCCTTGGATAAATCAATTTACCAGCGCTAAAAATTTTAACATATTTTTCGGATTTAACCGCAATTACGGCGACCCCGAAGGTATAATATATTTGGATAACATAAAATTAGTACACAGATAGGCATGAATAAAAATTTACAGGTTACGAAATATGTTATTGCCGATTTCCTTTCTGCTTCGTTAGCGTGGACATTATTTTTTATTTACCGCAAGTATTTACTCGATCCAAGTGTACCACAAAGTCTTATTAACGTATTCAGCGATTCTAATTATTATTTTGGGATACTTACTGTTCCCTTATTCTGGCTTATTTTATACGTTTTTATAGGCAGCTACCGGAAAATTTACCGGAAAACCCGTATGAAAGAATTGGGGCAAACTTTGCTAATCAGTATAATCGGAGTTGTTATCATTTTTTTCGCCCTTATTCTCGACGATGTAATAACATCCTATACCAATTATTACCGGGCATTTCTTACACTGCTCATTTTACATTTTTTTACTACTTACCTATTTCGTTTTATTCTCACTTCGGTAACCATACACAGAATTCACCACCGGATTATTGGTTTTAACACTGTAATGGTGGGAAGTAACGGTAATGCTACTTCCATTTATAATGAGATTGAAAACCAGAAAAAATCACCCGGGAATAAATTCATTGGTTTTGTGAATGCTGTAGAACACAGCAGCTACAATCTGGCAAAATATATGCCGCATTTAGGTAGTTACAAGGAGTTAAAAGAAATAGTTGAAAAATACGAAGTCGAAGAAATAATCATTGCTATTGAGCATTCCGAGCATGGAACTATCGAAAGAATAATATCTGAAATAGAAGAAACCTCAGTAGTTATAAAAATTATACCCGATATGCAGGATATTTTGTTAGGTACGGTAAAAACAACCTCTATTTTTCATGCCCCTCTGATTCAAATTCACCCGGATTTAATGCCTGAATGGCAGCAATCCATAAAAAGGGTGCTCGATATTGTGGTATCACTTATTTGTATGATTATTCTTACCCCTGTATATTTTATCGTAGCAGTCGGAGTAAAAATGTCGTCACCGGGACCAGTTTTATATTCGCAGGAAAGAATTGGGATCAAGGGAAGACCATTTAAAATGCATAAATTCCGTTCGATGTACAAAGATGCTGAAACAAACGGGCCCCAGCTTTCTTCAAAAGACGATCCCCGTATTACCCATTTCGGCAAGTTTTTACGAAAAGTACGACTCGACGAAATTCCCCAGTTTTATACCGTCCTGATTGGTGATATGTCGCTTGTTGGTCCACGCCCCGAACGCAAATATTATATTGACCAGATTGTCCACCGTGCTGCACATTATCGCTTACTGCTAAGAGTTAAGCCCGGATTAACCTCGTGGGGGCAGGTAAAATATGGTTATGCTGAAAACGTGGAAGAAATGATTGACCGGCTAAAATACGACCTCTTGTACATCGAAAATATGTCGCTGGCAATGGATTTTAAAATATTAATTTACACGGTTTTAATCGTAATCCAGGGAAGAGGGAAATAATTTTTTCTTTGCAGGGAATATCACATTACAAGAATATAGCAATTAACTAAAATACAGGTGCTGCACGAGAATTTTTATTCCTATTCCTATTAAAGTCAAACCCCCGATTATTTCCATCTTTTTTCCAAAGTGGCTTCCTGTTTTCTTACCAAAAAGGATACCCAACATCGAAATGATAAATGTTATGATTCCGATGATGAATAAAGCCCATATAATTTGTATTTCCAAAAATGCGAAACTGATACCTACAGCAAAAGCATCTATGCTTGTTGCAATTGACATTCCCAACAAAACAAGCAGATTTAAAGGGTTGAATTTTTTCACTTCATCCTTAGAAAAACGCAAGCTTTCAAAAATCATTTTTAATCCCAGAGCCAAAAGGAGAGCAAATGCTATCCAATGATCAATAGCAATAACATAATCCTTAACATATATCCCAATAAACCAGCCCAGTAAAGGCATCAAAGCCTGAAAAAAAGCAAGCGACAGTGCAATTTTTACTGCATTAAAAAAATTGATTCCGTTCATCGCCAGTCCGCTCGATACAGATACGGCAAAAGTATCGAAAGAAAGCCCAATGGCTATCAGTAAAATAACAACGTGCTCCATGCTCATAAAATAATCGGCAAAGATACATTTTGTTTGGTACCGGTAATTTCAAACTGAAATTTGATTATTTTTAAAGCAAAATTTCAGGAGCTATGAACCCAGTTCATCAGTTTCCTTTTGTTCGTTTGTTAGTTCCCTTCCTTTTGGGAATCCTGAGTTCGTTGGCATTTTCTATATCAACAGTTCCGCTTTTTGTCCTTCCGCTTATATTTTTCTTGCTTTTATTTATTTTATTGAATAACAAAACTGTACATTATCGAAATCGGTGGTGGTTCGGAATGTTACTGTTTTTCTTTTTATTTCTGAGTGGTAACAGAATTGTTTTTCAGCAAAGTCTGCAAAATTCACCTGAAAGTATTTCAAATAATTATAAAAAAGGAGATTTTTTGTTATTGAAAATCAGTGAGCCTGTACAGCAAAAAGCGAAAACAAATAGAACGGTTGCTTGCATTATTTCGTTGTTTAAAAATGGCAAACATAAAAAAGTCAATGTAAAAGTAATGCTCTACTTTGCTGATTCTACTTCAAAATCATTGCGATATGGTGATATTATCATTTGCAATTCTCCTTTGCAACTGATAAGTCCGCCCAAAAACCCGAATGAATTTGATTACCAAAAATACCTTGCCCGTAAAGGAATATATTACCAGGCGTATATTAAACCGTACCAATGGTTGCCTCTACAGGCAAACCAGGGTAATTTTTTCAGGGAACAGGCGTCCAAGGTAAGAGCCTATTTTTTATTAATTTTTGAAAAGCATGGCGTTAGCGGAAAAGAATATGCTGTGGCTTCCGCGCTCATTCTCGGTAACACCGATAAATTAGATGCAGAATTGATGGCAGAATATGCAGGTTCGGGTGCTATGCACATCCTTTCGGTTTCGGGCTTGCATGTAGGAATAGTTTACATGGTTCTTGATTTCCTCTTGTTTTTTATGAACCGTAACAGGACATTGCGCATTTTGAAGGCAATATTTATTTTTCTTTTTATCTGGTTTTATGCTTTCATAACAGGGCTTGCACCTGCCATACTCAGAGCCGCCGTGATGATTAGTTTTATCATAGCCGGAAATGTGTATTCACAAAAACCCAACATAATCAATTCAATTGCTGCTTCTGCATTTATTGTATTGCTCTACAATCCTTTTCTTGTAACCGATGTCGGATTCCAGCTTTCTTACCTGGCTGTAACAGGCATTGTTCTGCTTCAAAAGCCGATTTATTCCTTATGGATTCCCGCCAATTATTTGCTCGAAAAAGCCTGGGCGCTATGTTCTGTTTCCATTGCAGCCCAATTGGTTACATTCCCATTATCATTGTACTATTTCCACCAGTTTCCGAATTATTTTCTGATTACAAACCTGATTGCAGTTCCGCTTTCGGGTTTTATCATTTATACCGGTGCGTTAACATTACTGGTATCTCCCCTGCATGTACTGTGTGATGCAGTGTCATTCTTTATGGTTTTATTACTGAAAATATTAAATTTTACCGTACATTTTATTGAAAACCTGCCCGGTGCAATTCTTCAAAACCTATATTTAAATACCTTACAACTATTTTTAATTTATTTATTATTAACCTTTGTTATTTTATTTTGCTTTCAATGGAAAAAAACATTATTGATCAGTTCTTTGCTTTTCCTGCTTTTATTTTCAATATCGGTATTTTATAACAGGTTAAATGCAGAAAATCAAAAATTGATTGTTGTATATAACATAAAAAAACACACTGCCATTGATTTTATTTCCGGCACAAAATCCTGGCAGGTGATGGACAGCACTTTGCTTAAAGAAGATAAGATTTTGAAATATAGCATATATCCCAATAGGATACGTATGCATCTGAAGAAGCAAAGCAATTTTTTTCTGAGAAAAGATAATAAATATATACTTTGGGAGTTTTCCGGAAAGAAAATTGTGGTTGTAAAAAAACCGTTGGATCACAATATTTGTGATACTGCAAGGATTAATTATTTGGTAATTGCGGGAAATCCAAAAGTAAATATACGCGAACTTTTACAATTTGTACATGTCAATATTATTGTTTTTGATGCCTCCAACAGCGTAGGAAGGGTTAGAAAATGGGTAGAAGAATGTAAATTGCTCAATGTTAAATACTATTCAGTTTTTGAAAAAGGAGCGTTTGTAGCTAATCTACAATAAATAAATCGTAAAAAATGGAACTTAAAGGAAAAACTGCTTTGATTACCGGCGCCTCAGGTGGCATAGGTTACGATCTTGCCGGACTTTTGGCAAAAGAAGGTTGCAATCTGATTTTGGTAGCAAGGAGCAGCGAAAAAATGATTTCGCTTGCCAATGCACTTGAAAAACAATGTGGTATAAAAATACATGTCATCACCAAGGACTTAAGCTATGCAGAATCAGCAAATGAATTATACCGGCAAATAGCAGACAGTGGCTTGCAGGTTGACACCCTGATAAACAATGCCGGTTTTGGCAATTGGGGGCTTTTTGCAGAGACTAATCTTGAAAAAGAGATGAATATGATAGATTTGAATGTAAAAACACTTACGGTGCTCACAAAACTGTTTCTCCAGCCAATGTTGCAAAGAAAAAGCGGGCACATCCTGAATGTCGCTTCCACAGCAGCATTTCAACCCGGACCCTACATGGCGGTGTATTATGCGACAAAAGCCTATGTGCTGTCATTTACCGAAGCCCTTTCCGAAGAACTGAAGGGAACCGGCATCAGCGTTACCACCCTCTGTCCTGGGCCCACCGAAACCGGGTTTGGTAAAACCGCTGAAATAGAAAAATCAAAGTTATTTACATCGCTTAAAGTAGTAAAAAGCAGCGATGTAGCAAGCTTTGCGCTAAAGGCATTGAAAAGGAAAAAACGTTTAGCTATTCACGGAACAATGAACCGGCTGATTGTTTGGATCAACCGATTCACACCGCGTTTCATTGTGTTACGGATGGTTTATAAAATGTCGGAGCCTAAAAAATAATTTCTGTTTCGTCGTCAGAGTTATTAACGACAACACAACGGGTTTTTATTTCATCGTACTGCCAAGGAACCCGCACATTCAGCGGGTCATCTGCCTGCAAAGCATTTAATTGAGTAAACGCATAATGAGAAGTGGGGGTGGTTTTGCCATTCACTTTTACTGAGCCTGCCAATGTTTCAAAACCATGAAATACCATACGTATTTTGGTAAAACGGCTATTGAAGGTTCCCTCTTTTTTGCTTAGAACCAATTTATTTGCCGACGGGATATAATGAAACAATTTTTTGTAAAATACACCCTGTTGGTATTGATAAGTAGTGCCATCATCCTCATAATAACAATATTCTGAAGGGGATATTCCTTTATAAATGTGTATAGTAAGAGTATCAGAGGCTTTTTCTGAAGTACTCTGCACCGGAGATTGCATGGGAATTATGCTTCCGGCTTTTACAAATAAAGGCAAACGTTGCAAAGGGCATTCAACTTTGTATTCGGTATTTCCGGTATATTTTTCATCAGAATAAAAATCATACCAATCTCCTTCGGGCATAAAAACTTTCGTCAGTAGTTTGTCGCTTTCCACGGGAGCAACCAAAACCGAAGGACCTAACAAGTATTCATTCTGATAGTCGGGAAGATAAATTTTATCGGATTGGGCATAGTTAATACAAAGGCTGCGTGCAACCGGCATCCCTGATTGTGCTGCTTCGTAAAATGCAGAATAAATATAGGGTAAAAGCTTGTATCGTAGTTGGATGTAATTTCTTGCAATAGCTTCAATATCTTCACCATACGACCAGGGTTCCGCCTCACAAAAATTATAGGATTTGTGAGAACGGAAAAATGGAGTAAAAGTGCCGATGCTGAGCCAGCGGGTAAATAGTTTTGCTGAGCCATCGCCCATAAAACCACCAATGTCATATCCGCAAAAAGGTACTCCCGCCAGTCCGATACTGTTTACCATACGAACACCCAGCAGCATATGTTCGTCGCTGGGGCTGTTATCACCGGTCCATAGGGCTGAATACCGTTGCAATCCGGAAAAACCGGAACGGGTAAGAATGAGTGGACGCCTGCCATTAAGCAGTTTTTTGGTTCCTTCAAAAGTGCTTCGCGACATCAGGAATCCATACACATTTTTCGCCTCTCGGTAACTAACTTTTTCTCCTTCCCAGTCGAAAACAACCATTTCGGGGGTACTTTGTCCCCAACTTGCGGGTTCGTTCATGTCGTTCCAGAAACCTTCCACTCCATCGTTTACCAAATCTTTAAAAGAGTTGCCCCACCATTGGCGGCAGGATTCTTTTGTGAAATCAGGAAAATGGCACCAGCCGGGCCATACCTGGGCAGTGTAAGGTGTATTGTCAGGATATTTTACAAAAACATCTTTTTTAAACCCATCTTCGTAAGCACTGTATCCTTTTTCGACCTTAATTCCCGGGTCAACGATAACCGTAGTATGTATACCCATTTTTCTCAGTTCACCCACGGTTTCTGCCGGATGAGGAAAGCGGGTGGGATCCCATGTAAAAATTTTGTAGTTATCCATGTAGTGTATGTCAAGATACATTACATCAAGTGGAATTTTTTTATCGCGGAAAGTACGGGCAATGTTCAGCACTTCGGTATCGGGGAAATAGCTCCACCGGCATTGCTGAAAACCAAGACTCCAGATTGGAGGTATCTCCATATGCCCTGTAAGATCAGAATATTGGCTAAGGATACCGGCAATAGTTTTGTCCCAGATAAAATAATAATCCATTTCGCCACCCTCAGCGCTAAAAAATGAGAACCTGTCGTTGGAAGCGCCAAAATTAAAAGTAGATCGGTAGGAATTATCGAAAAATATTCCATAGTTCAATCCATGGTGGATGCCAATGTAAAACGGGAAAGAAGCATACAAAGGGTCATCCCAACTTTGATGATGCGGGTTATCGGTATTCCAGTGCACATAGGCAGAACCTCTGCGGTCAAGGTTTCCGGTTTTTTCGCCTAATCCTACAAAGCGTTCGCCTTCCTGCAGGGTTTTATAAGTAGCTACTTCGTTTTCAAGCCATGATGTGCCAAAAGAAGCATCATCACTATTGATGAGTTTACCGTTGGAGGTGTAAAAGGCAAAACGTACAGGATTTCGCTGAATCTGTAATTGTAATTCTCCGGTCGAAATAATGATTTTTTCTTTGGTTTCTTCAAGGTTAAAATTACATGGCTGTGGCTTACCGGCTACCGAATATGAGAAATCTTTTATAAATTTATCCTTTACAATTCGTATTCTGAACATTTTGGGTGAAAAAACGGTAATTTCGGCATTACCGTAATCGGTAACCAGTCGGATTACGGCACCCTCTTTCGTTATTTTTTTCAGATTTCCAAGGCTATGGTTCAGATTATCGCGTGAAAAGCCTGCTGTAACAAGAATAACACTCATACAAAGTATTGCTATTAATTTCTTCATTTTCAGATGGGCAATGTTATTTCTTTATTTTGTGAGAACAATATACATCCATGGTTTCAGGGTTAACTGTACGTCGGCAGCCAGGGTAAGTGGTTTTCCTGTATAAATGTTGTTGTATGTTCCCAGAAAATCTTTTCCTTTGAGAGCAACGGTCTGAGGTTTATCGCTGAGATTAAGTATTACTATTACCTTGCTTTTGTCTTTTTCCCTTACAAAAGCAAATACATTTTTATCAACATTAGTAGGAATTCGTACAAATTTTCCGCCTTCGGCACCGTTCCACAGGGCAGGTGTACTTTTTTTCAGGTTGAGCAGTTTAGTATAAAAACCGTTAAGCATCACTGTCTTCCATGTAATAGTATCTTTTTCAAAAAACTGCAGCCTTTTTTTCAGGGGAAGTTCCTGCCCGGTGTACACCAGTGGCATACCGGGAACGGTAACGGATAAAACGGCAAATGTTTTTACACCTTCACCCAGACGTTCGTATTCGGTGCCATTCCAAGAATTTTCATCGTGATTACTTGTAAAATACATACGGTAAGCATCTTTCTGATACAATGAGTCGTTTTTGGCAAAATATTTCATTATATCATCGGCACTTTTCTTTCCTTTGGCAATATCGTTCATAATATGATGAAATTCCCATCCGTAGGTCATGTCGAAGGCTTGTTGCAAAACCGGTTCTTCGGCTTCGGCTAACAAAAACACAGGACTTATTTTATCGAGCTCTGTACGGACATCTATCCAGAAGTCGGTGGGAACCATACCTGCCACATCGCAGCGGAAGCCGTCAATTCCGGTTTCTTTTACCCACCAGAGCATTGCATCTTTCATGTAAGTACGCAAACCGGGCTGGTCATAATTAAGGTCGGCAACATCACTCCAATCGAAAGGGGAAACGATTTTTCCAGTCGAATCATTGGTGTACCAGTCAGGGTGTTCAGTTATAAGCGGGTTATCCCACGAGGTATGGTTTGCCACCCAGTCCAATATCAGGTGCATACCCAGTTCGTGGGCTTTATTCACCAGGTTTTTAAAATCTTCCATGGTTCCGTATGAAGGATCAATCCCATAGTAATCTTTTACTGAATAGAAGCTGCCTAAGGTTCCTTTACGGTTTTTTTCGCCTATGGGATGAATAGGCATAAGCCATAAAATATCAATGCCCATGGCTTTCAAACGAGGCAACTGGGTTTGAAATGCTTTGAAAGTACCCGGCACGGAATATTGCCGGAGGTTCACCTCGTAAATAGTTGCATTTTTTGCCCATGCAGGGTGTTTTACCTGTTGGTAAGATACTTTCTGCCCTACATTGTTTTGGGAAAATCCTTTTTTTGATAAAACCGGATTAAATAAAAAAACAGTTAACAAAACTAAAAAGGAAATACAGATACGGTGTTTCATTTTACAGTAAAATTTTGGTTAATAATTTATTATTTTTCAATAGTATTTATTCTTCGATGACTTAAAAACCATTCATAAAGGGCGGGATTGTTATAGGTATCCGTCCATACATCATGGTTTGCTTCAGGGTAAACAGTATAAATAACGTTGCCCCCTATCCTTTTTAGTGCATTGACCATTTCCCTCGACCTTGCCTCGGGTACAACATCATCTTTTGCCCCGTGAAAAGCCCAAACCGGCACGTTCTTTAATTTTTCTATATGAATAGTATCGCCACCGCCACATACCGGAGCTATGGCAGCAAATCGTCCGGGACGTTTTATGGCAAATTCCCAGGTTCCAAATCCTCCCATGCTTAAACCGGTAAGATACACCCTGTTAGAGTCAATGCGATATCTCCTCAGTAGTTTGGAAAGCAAGGCATCCAAAACGTCAACCGACCACCATTGTCCTTCGGGACATTGGGGTGAAATAATTACGAAAGGAAATTCTCTCCCTTCCTCTGCCATTTTTGGGGGACCATTTTTTTTCAGCAGTTCGGGATCATTTCCTCTTTCAGCAGAGCCATGCAGGAAAAGAATCAAAGGAAACTTTTTATGTTTGTCCTTTTTGTAATCCTTTGGCAAATACACTAAATAAGGAGTTTTTGTTTTCATTGTGATGCCTGCCGACAGCGATTTCTGGCGTTGGGCATAACTTCCGGCAGCGAAAAAAAGAGCCAGAAAACAAGCAATAACCGTAACTCTCATTATAAAATAGTGCAGTTAAATTTCTCTTGCTATGTATTGTGAATAATCTTTGAGCCGGGGTTTGTATTCCTGTAAGAAAAGTGGAGAGCTAATAAGAAAATCAGCAGTAGATCGGTTGCTGGCACAGGGGATATTGTATAGTACGGCTATGCGAAGCAATGCTTTAACATCTACATCATGCGGATGTGGTTGCATGGGGTCCCAGAAGAAAAATATCACATCAATTTTTTCTTCAGCAATGAGTGCACCTAATTGAAGGTCGCCCCCCAAAGGACCCGATTTCAATCTGGTTACTCTGTAATCATCATTTTTTTCTTTCGCTTTTTTTTGTAATACGGTTTCCACCAATCTTCCTGTGGTTCCTGTGCAATAGATTTTATGATTAACGAGTGTTTCACTATTGAATTTCACCCATTCTACCATATCTTTTTTTTGATTGTCGTGAGCCACAATCCCTATCCTTTTAATTTTTTCCATATAGCAAGATTGAATTTCCAAAAGTACAATAAAAAACGGAAAATTTTAATTTAGTACTTTTGCAAAAAACTACAGCGTTCGAAATAAAAATAACAAATCACGTTATACTACACAAATTAACTGTAAACTATAAGAGATGAAAAGAATTTTAGTTGTAACCGGAGGCGGCGACTGCCCGGGACTGAATGCGGTAATAAGGGCTATAGTGAAGAGAGCTTCCCGTGAAAAAGACTGGGAGGTGCTCGGTAGCATTGAGGCTTTTAACGGCATACTGCGCGAGCCCACCGAAATGGTTGTTCTTGACGAAAAAGCTGTATCGGGAATACATTACCAGGGTGGAACGATTATTCAAACTACCAACAAAGGAGGTCCATTTGCCTGGCCTGTAAAAAACAAAGACGGCAGTTGGAGCACCGTTGACCGTTCCGATGAGATGATTCGTAAAATTCAATACCTTGGCATTGATGCGGTGATAAATATCGGGGGCGATGGCTCACAGCGTTTTTCGCAGACTTTATACGAAAAGGGCTTGAACATTATTGGAGTTCCAAAAACCATTGACAACGACCTGGCAGCTACCGATTCGACATTTGGATTTCAGACAGCCATACAGATAGCCACGGATGCCGTGGACAAACTGGTAACCACCGCAGCAAGCCATAACCGTGTTTTTATCCTTGAAGTGATGGGCAGAAATGCCGGATGGATTGCCCTGAATGCCGCCGTAGCCGGTGGTGCCGAAATATGCCTCATCCCCGAAATTCCTTACGACATCAATGTTGTGTTGGATAAAATTAATTCACGCTTTTACCGCGACAGGGGGTTTGCCATCATCGTTGTTGCAGAAGGCGCCAGATCGAAAAATGGCGAATTGGTAGGAAAATCAAGCGATGAAGTGGGTTACCTCAATTTTAAACTGGGCGGGATTGCTTTCCGGCTTTCGCAACAACTGAAAGATGCCGGCTGCGAACACGATATTCGCGAAACCATCCTCGGACATCTGCAACGAGGCGGCGTTCCGATTGCTTACGACAGGGTATTGGCTACACAGTTTGGGGTAAAAGCTTTTGAGATGGCTCTCAACGGTGAATTCGGGCGCATGGTTTCCTTTCGTTTTCCCGAAATCATTTCCGTTTCGCTCAGCGATGCCATCCAGAAACCCAACCTGGTTGAGCCTGACAATGCACTGGTACGTACAGCAAGAGGTATTGGTATCAGCTTCGGGGATTAGCTGCCGGCTTATCTCTTTCCACTTTTCCTTATTGCGCTTCAAACAATTTCTTTATTTTTTTGTTGAAAATGCTATTCTGTATATTTAACAAACCGGAGGTACATATGAAAGGTGATTATTTATGTCCTAAATGCAGGCATTTTCTTAATGTGGGCGAAAACGTGGTTTTCCATGCCAAAGCCAGTCATCGCCGCGAAGGATTAATAATTCTTCATCCGCAGGTGGGAAACTACCAGGTGGTTAAGCATCCTTCATTCGAATATGAAATGGGAGAAAAAGTGGAATTTTATTGTCCTTACTGTAATATAAAACTCACTTCGGAGCGTAATGATAACTTAGTGAAGATTTTGATGGTTGACGAAAAGAGACAGGAATACGAACTGCTTTTCTCACGCATAGCCGGCGAAAAAAGTACGTACGTAATAATGAACTCAACCATGGAAACCTTTGGACAGGATTCAGGTAAATATCTCGATACTTTAAAAAAATAAAACTAACAGGCTAACAACATACAAAAAATAGCCTCGTTCAGTATCATTGTGGGGTTTTACCAAAACCATTGGTAGCCGTACCAGAACCGCTGGTAGCCATACCAAAACCACCGGAACCCGTACCAAAACTGTCGGGAACGATTCCAGAATACCCACTGCCAATACCAGAACCACCGGAAGCCTTACCAAAATCGTTGGGAGCCGTACCAAAACCGCCGGAAGCCGTACCAAAACCATGGGTAGCCATACCAAAACTACCGGGAGCAATTCCAGGCTATAGTTCCGATTACTATGGGAGGCAGAATGTTACTGCAAATAAGGTGGATATTGAATGGAAGGGTCAGAAAACATAGAGCGGGGAAAAATAAAAAGTAAATCTATTTTGACCCCTCCCCAACCCTCCCCTAATTTTAGGAGAGGGCGCAGTAACCCTGAAAATTAGTAGAATGCCTGATGGGAAGGGTCAGAAAAACTTAAAGCAATAAAAAGCTATGAATGGTATTCAATCTTATCAATCTGCACAATCCGCACAATCCGTACAATCGGAAGCAGTGCTTACAGCCGTGGATAACCGTGTTAACCTTATGCCCGATTATATGATGGTAGAGATAATGCAGGGAGCCACCGTTGTAGGTTCAAAGGAAATATTGGAAGCAACCCTGGCACATTGGGAACAAAAAAGGGGTAAAGCCTTTAACAACCTGACCAGGATATATTGCAGTAACAATGATTTCGCTCAGTCTGCCGACAGCCTGGCTATGCTGCTTGCAAATGAAAATACTATAGATGCCAAATACCGGCTTGCTGCAAGGCAGATGGAAAGACGCGACAGCCTGGCTGCCACTGCCACCCTTGCATCCATACCACTTACGTTTGTTCTTTCTCCTGAACAGGCAGCAGAACATTTTCGCTATGTGGAGTTTTACAATATACTAAAACAACTCCAGCAGGATACTACCGGTATAATGAACATGGATACTTTGCTTGTACAACGCCTGTTTGGGTTGGCGCAGGATTACGAAAGCAATACCGGGATGTATGCACTGAATATATTGCGGGCTGCAGATTACGTTCATTACGAAGATACGCTTATACTGCCATCCGGCTTTAAAACGATTAAGCTTCGTGATTATACCACGGGAGTAGTGAATGATAACCCTGAGGAATACATTAAATTGTATCCAAATCCTGCCCATGATTATATTATAGCAGAATATAAGTTAGAAGAAGGAAATGTTCCTGCACAGCTACAGTTTACCGATATTACCGGGAAGGTTATCAGCCGTAAGGATTTGCAGAAAAATACCGATCAGGTAATTATACCGTTAACCTCATTGGGAAAAGGGAATTATGTACTGAAGATTGCTTACAAAGGTAAAGCCCGGTTGAGCAGTATTTTTTCTGTATATTAATCAATAAAATTAGTATAATTGCAAGGCAGAAGAATAATATTTTTCTGCCTTGCTTATATTAACATTATGAGAAGAAAAGTACTATTAACTATTTTTATTGCATTATTTGTTGTTATAAATTCATACTCACAAGTATGGCCCCGTATATATTTTTCTAATATAAATACTTTCCCTTACCAGATGATAGAATCATATGATAAAGGGTATTTGATAACTGGGAAAGTATTGAACAGTGTAAGTTCACCAAGATATGGTTTACTAATAAAGACAGACATCAATGGTAATGTGATATGGAATAAAAAATTTGGTAACGAAAATAATAGAAATATTATTCATGGTATTGATAAAACAGAGAATGGTGGATATGTTATCACTGGCGTAACGGACCGATATGACAACAATACATCCGAGTGGGATCCTTTTATTATGAAATTGAACGCTTGTGGGGAGAAAGAATGGTGCAAGGTATTTAGTACACCGGGAAATATGGATTTCGGAGTACGAGTAAAAGCATTCCCTGATGGATATATTATGATGTCAAGTTATTATGGATATAACTGGGACAAACGTATCTGGTTGTTTCGTCTTGATTTGGATGGTAACATTGTATGGCAAAATGCTTATGGAACATCGGATACTCTGGTAAATAGCGAAGATTGCTATGAATTAATGATAACATCGGATAACCAGTGTTTAATTACTGGGTCGTGCTATTATCCTCATTCGGATTCGAATTATTACCTTCATCCCTTTTTAGTAAAAACGGATTTGGATGGAAATGAAACATGGGAACTTCCCTGGGGAAAAGATATGGATTTTTATTGTAAGACTCCATGGTCAATAACACGTGAAGACAGCAGGGGGAATTATTACACTCCAGGCTGTCAATACATAGGTATATCTGGCGATTCTCCATGTTTGATAAAAACTAGCCATGACGGACAGGAGTTATATTATGGAATAATGGATACTACTACTATTTATGGGGGATGTACCACTTTGGATATACTGGATAGCAACTTGATTATAGGTGCTAACTGGCAGCATCCCGGAGATACCATGAAGATGGGGGCTTATAAAACAGATACACTTGGTAATGTGATAAAACAAAAAGAGTTACTAAATGATGAAGGCTATCAGTTGATAGGGAGTTTAATAACCGAGGATAAAAAAATAGTAGTTGCGGGTGGGTTTTATCGTAATAACCGGTGGAATATCTACCTTTGGAAACTCAACAGCGACCTGGAGTACGACAGCATCTACACCCAGCCTTTTACCTACGACAGCCTGTGTAATCACGCCATAGTATCGGATACCATTGCATTGGATTGTGATATAGTGGTGGATATAAACGAGCCTTTTACCCAGCCTGAGAAATCGCAACTGAAGGTGTATCCTAATCCGGCTATTATTAGTTTTACCATAGAGCTTCCGCAATACATCGTAAGCAACAGCAAGCATGGCAGCATAAGTACCAGCCATGTGCTTTACCAGTGGCGGCAGGGAGC
>JALOCA010000047.1 GCA_023227965.1 Lentimicrobiaceae bacterium
TTGCCTTTTAAACATTACCACCACCAAAGGAGGTGGTTTTAAAGTTTATAATAAATAGAAATAGGTTGATATAAATGGGAATAAATTGAAATTAGATAGAAATATTTAATGAGAAGTGTCTTAAAGGTATTGGTTAGCAGTCGATTCTATATCCTGGCAATAGTGGGCATATCCCTGTATCTAGCAATCAACCAGCTTCATATCTCACTCTGGTGGGTGCTGCTGGCCGGAGTGATCATGGGCGTTATTTTCGGGAAGGTATTTTGCAGGTGGGTTTGTCCGATGGGGTTGATCATGGAGATCATGATGAGCATGAGTCCCGACGGTAAGACAAGACAAATGTACCAATACCACAAGATTGGATGTCCGATTGCCTGGATTTCGGGCTATCTCAACAAATTCTCACTTTTTCGTATCCGCATGAATGAAAGCTCCTGCATTACCTGCGGCAAATGCGATAAGCAGTGCTACATCGTTGCCATGGAACCCCAGAAATACAGCCTTTATAAGCCCGGATTGGATAAACCGGGGAACAGTTATACCTGTTCAAAATGTTTGCAATGCGTGGCTTCCTGCCCAAATGGCAGCTTGAATTACAATGTGCGATACAAAGTTTGAAACCGGAGGTGGTTTATTAAGATTTGGTTCTTATCTTTGGTGGATACTATTGATACACCGGGAATTCAACTTACTACAAAACTACTTCCATGAGACTACGAAATCTTTTCATTGGTGGGCTGTCTATTATTGCGGCTCAAATTCTGATGCAATCCTGTGCAGAAAAACCTCAAAATCAATTAGGTAAAGGCAGTATTGCCAATGTTATCGCTGCTTTAACCCCGGATGAAAAAATAGGACTTACGGTTGGCGATGGCAAGTTCTTGCCCACGGTGGCTTCCAAATCGACCGAGCAGGGAACCGGAATTATTATTGCCAATCAGAATTCAAAATTGGTAGTTCCCAGGCTTTTAATCGGCTCTTCGGCACTAACCGATGGACCCAGCGGGGTGAACAGGGATCCTCATCCTGCCGGATCGAAAGAGTATATTTATTCAACCGCATTCCCAACCTCTACCTGCCTTGCTGCCACCTGGGACACGGAGATGATTGAGAAAGTTGGAAACGCTTTGGGTAATGAAGCGCTGGAATATGACTACGATCTGATACTGATGCCCGCCCTTAACCTGCACCGCAACCCGAAATGTGGACGCAACTTCGAATACTATTCCGAAGATCCACTGCTTTCCGGAAAAGCTGCCGCGGCAATGGTGAAAGGAGTTCAGTCAAACGGCGTTGGTGCGACGCTAAAACATTTTCTTGCCAACAATCAGGAGACAAACCGCCGAACATACAATGCGGTAGTCAGTCAAAGAGCATTGCGTGAAATATACATGCGCGGATTTGAGATCGCGGTAAAGGAGTCAAAGCCATCCGCCATCATGACCTCCTACAACAAATTGAATGGATTTTATACTGCCGAGTCACCTGAATTACTGAATGATATAGTTCGTAAGGAGTGGGGATTTAATGGCGTCTTCATGACCGACTTTGATGGATACGGCAGCGCCGTGGCCAAAGTTCGAGCCGGCAACAACATGCTGATGGGTGGTAACATGGATGAGGTAAAGGAACTCACCGCTGCGTTGAAAGATAAAACCCTTGATGAGTCAACGCTCAGCAAAAACCTGGTTTATAACATGCAACTTAAACTGAACTCTCCACGGTCGAAGGGATACAAACCCTCTATGAAACCAGATCTGGAAGCGCATGCCACAATTGCCAGGGAGGCCGCTTCGGAAGGGATGGTATTGCTTAAAAATGAAAAAAATGCGCTTCCTTTTGATGGAGTGAAATCTGTGGCCCTGTTTGGCAAAATCTCTTACTACCTGATCGAAGTAGGAACCGGGAGTGGCGGCATACGAAGCAACAAATATGCCATATCGCTCAACGATGGTCTGAAAACGGCTGGTTACCAGATCTCAAAAGATCTGGAGGATACCTACACCGCATTCAATGCCAAAATTATGTCGGACAATCTGGTGCCCGATTATTTCAACAATCCTTTCATGCTGGCCGCAAATGGGGTCAAGGATGGCAAAGCCCCTCCCCACTTCAAGAAAAGATTGATTCCCTTTCACGATGAGTTGGATCTGACCAAAGAACAAATATCAAAAGAGGTTCCCAATTCCGATGTCGCAGTAATCACACTTGGCCGCAGCGGCGGTGAAGGGTACGAAAACGGATATTTCCCCAGTTCAGTGAACGAAATAAACCTGGTTCGCAATGTCTGTGATGCCTACCATGCAGCCGGTAAAAAGGTGGTGGTAGTCCTCAACGTCGGTGGCGTCTGCGAAACTGCCAGTTGGAGAGATTATCCCGATGCCGTTTTGCTTGCCTGGCAACCCGGACAAGAGGGCGGACATGCCATCGCTGATGTTTTTAAAGGAGCAGTCAACCCATCAGGCAAACTGCCAGACTCCTTCCCACTGAAGTATGAAGATGTACCTTCCGCAAAATCCTTTCCGGGAGAACCGGCCGAAAATCCCATCAACTCTTTCTACAACGAAGGAATCTATAACGGATACAGGTATTATAACTCTTTCAAGATGCCAGTAGCTTATGAATTTGGCTTCGGTTTATCCTATACTACTTATGAATATTCCAGTCTAAAGCTGAGCAGCGCTACTTTCGATGGTAAACTGACTGTATCTGTTATGATAAAAAACAGTGGCAAAGTGGCCGGGAAAGAGGTGGTTCAGCTATATCTTTCAGCTCCTGACGCAGAGATTGAAAAACCGACGGAGGAATTAAAAGGATTTGCCAAGACAAAATTGCTACAGCCAGGAGAATCCCAGCTGCTAACCTTTGACCTGGATCCCCATTCCCTGGCCTCCTTTCAG
The DNA here is from genome assembly GCA_023227965.1 of Lentimicrobiaceae bacterium. Taxonomy (NCBI): domain Bacteria; kingdom Pseudomonadati; phylum Bacteroidota; class Bacteroidia; order Bacteroidales; family Lentimicrobiaceae; species Lentimicrobiaceae bacterium. Next base: position 2,901 of record JALOCA010000047.1, read on the forward strand.
AGCGGTATCAGTTCATGGGTGGCAGACAAAGGGGATTACCAGGTCAGGATCGGGGCATCATCCAAAGACTTCAGGTTAAGCGCCACCTTCTATCTGGCGAAGGAGCTTCTCGTCGAAAAGGTTCATGACGTTCTTTATCCAAACTTCGCCATGAAAGAGCTTAGCAGGAATAGTAAATAACCTGAATGATGCAAACCATTTTCAGAAATAAAAAATTGAATAGGAATGGATTTCCAAACCTAATCTCAGGTATTGTTCTCGCATTCCTGTTCTTTCAGACATCTTTCGCCTTTACAAAGGGATATGAATCATTGCCTTATGATATAGATTCAAATCATTCTTCCGACAATGTGTGTGGCTCATCAAACAATCCGGTTGGTACAAGCCCGGATGAATCCGTAAATCAAACAAAGAAACAGCTGATCGACGAGTTAGAGCATGGTACAATTTCAAAAATCTACAGAAATACATACCACTCCCTTACCTCCCGAATGAAGGAGAATGGATATCTGCAAGAATCGTTAACAGGGGCTTACAGAGGAGAATTTCCCAGAACTATTGGAGGTTATGTCTCTTTACTTATGGAAACAGAAGATTATTTGAGAATTCAACGATCGTTGGAATTTGTATTTGAATCGATGATTCGGAATCATTTATCAAAGGTTCCTCATGTAATCGATTCGTTAAAAATATCAGCAGATGGAACCGTTAACCAATGGTTTGAAACTGAAGATCAGGCCGATGGACGTGCCCATGTTGTGATGGCCTATGCAAGGTTTTGCCTGAAAAAGAATCAACCGGAGTTTGAAAACAAGTATTATGAAATAGCCAAAAAGGAGGTTATGTCATTCCTCGATCAGCCTTACTTTTACTACATATACAGAAGCAACTTCTCCTGCAATGCGATCCACCTGGTATTTAATTGCGCACTCGAACACAGTCGGGAGGGAAGAATGTGGTCGGTTTTTGACATATTGACTCAAAGTTTTGTTGGAGCAGCAGCGCAAAGTATGATGCAGCTAGCGGAAAGAAGAAACGATACCGAATTATACGAATATTTGAAGACCAGACTTGAAGTACTAAAGGATGGGGTTGATAAACATTTGACAAGGGTGGTTGACGGGAAAAAAGTGTATTTGGAGATGCGTCTGCCTGATGGCAACTGGGGACAGCCTTTCACGGGAATGGGATGGCTGTGTTACGGTCCGGTTGCAGCCCAATGGGAACCTCTCGATCGTCAGGTTTTAAGAAATACCATCAATTTACTCAAAAAAACACTTTTCATCCATGACGAATTGGATAACAACCTCAAATATTTAGCCGCTGAATACGATGAAAAAGGCTCTGTTACCAAACTTGTTATAGGAAAAGCCATCGGGTGGGATATTGAGTATTGCAGACAGGAAGGAGAGTATGATAAAATACTGGAGTGGTTTAAATTTTTAAACAAATACCATGCAGATAAGCCGATTTACGTGGAAAGCATGTTTTTTAAAGGTGGAAAATGGGTGCAGGCTGATTGCGGAAATGGCGAACAATCTGTGTGGTGGTGTTTTGCCATTGCCAGATTAAGAAAAGATCTGGGGTTACCGGCAGTAAATTAAATTTGGCCTAATAAAAAATTACTTTTGCTATGGCATTCTAAGAAGCTGTTTAAATTTCTTACACAGAGAATTTATTACTCCACAATTAAACTAAAAATGGCTTTGAAATTCTCGCTTTAGTTAAAATACGCTTGAGGAAACAATGAGTTACACAGAGAGAAAAATCGCTAGCGATTTTCCAACTCTGTGTAACTCCGGGGTTTCTCTCATGAAAACACATAATTGCAGAAATTTCTATTAACCCTATATTTTCGATTAATAGACAATTATTCTCTGTGTAATATTTTTAAACAGTCTCTAATATTTTTGGCGATGGATGTACTAACACGGATAACGGGACTAATCGTTGCAACAATCGGGGTTCAGATGGTTTTTACCGGCATAACTAATTTTATTGGGACTTTGGTGAAATAAGATTATATTACACCAAATTTCAACAAAGAAGTATGGGTCTGTATTTTACAGAAACAGGTCATAATTTTTCAGACGAGCTATTCATTTTTGAGCGTATGGCTGAGGGAGATCAGCGTGCCTTGCGTTACTTCTTTGACAAGTATTACGATAGTTTGTGCAATTATGTTAATCTATATATCAGAAACAGATCTGTTTCTGAGGATCTTGTACAGGATATATTTATCTACTTTTGGGAGAAGAGGGGAAATCTTAAACTGGAAACTTCTGTTAAATCCTACTTGTTCAGGGCTTCCCGCAACAAATACCTAAACTATTTTCGTGACGAAAAATGCCATCACACGATCGAAATGGAAGTCAGTTCGAAGAGTGAAATTTATGCCAATTCCAACGACAATACATTAGATTTAAAGCAATTGGAAGAGGTTATCAATACCTCGATAAACAACCTTGCTCCCCGCTGCCGTGAGGTTTACCTTCTTCACAAAAATGACGATCTGAGCTACAAAGAGATTGCTTTCAAAATGAACCTTTCAGTTAAAACAGTTGAAAATCAAATGACAATTGCCCTGAAAAAATTGCGTGAGCAACTCGCCCCTTATTACGAACAGATTTTTGTGTTGATCCTGATTGCAGTGTTTGTCAAATAAGGTGGTAAGAATAGATTGATGGTTTATACCAACCCATTAAAAAGGGAATTCTTCCGATTAATTTCGAATCCCTCTTCCGTCCATTTGCCTTTTTTTTGCATTTAACCAATTTTTTTAGGATTCTCTTTGGGGGTTCTGCTTCACTTAAGTGCCATCCTTGTAAAAAGTATTTGCATCAATGGCATTAAATATAGATAAAAAATTGATTATTAAGGAGCTAAATGGCCAAACTACGCTCCAGGAATCCCTGGAGATTGACAAGTGGATCAATGAAAGCCCAGAAAACCAGAAAGTATACCATGAACTTTGGTCAGCCTTCCAATTAACATCTCCTGATGTTGACCTATTTTTTTCAGACAGAGAAGCTGCCTGGACAAAAATTGTCCGCAAGATTTCACATCCCCGTAAAAACAGATCATTGGTTATTCAACTTTCCAGGATCGCTGCCGCTGCTGTTATTTTCTTCCTGATCGGAATTGAAGTTCAATATTTCAGAGCAGACAAGATTCCTGCGGATTTTTTAAATCAGTATTCCAAAGTGGTTGTTCCCAAAGGGCAGAAATCAATGATTGTGCTCCCAGATGGTTCTAGTGTGTGGCTAAACTCCGGTTCGGAATTGAAATACAAAAGCAGTTTCAATTCCCGGATCCGGGAAGTTGAATTAGAAGGTGAGGCATTTTTTGAGGTAAAGAAAGACAGGTCAAGAATGTTCAAGGTAAATACAGGAGCCATTTCTGTAGAAGTTTACGGTACGGCTTTCAATGTCAAAAATTACAAAGAAGAGAAAGCTTTGGAGGTTACGGTCGAAAACGGGAATGTCGGTGTAATCAGGGACGGAAGTAAATTGGCCGATCTTACAAAAGACAAACAGATTTCAATACAGAAAGAAACCAACGAGGTGGAATTGAACACTGCCAACGTAGAAGTTGTAACTGCCTGGAAAAATAATGAATTGGTTTTTGACGGAATCCCATTCGAAGAGGTAATCAGGTATCTTGAAAGGTGGTATGGAGTCAATATCACAATTGAAGAAAAAATGAAAAAGAAGCACAATTATACTTTTAAGGTTAAAGCAGAATCCCTTAGGGAGCTACTTGAACTATTGAAGGAAATCACCCCGTTACAATACAAGATAGATGGTAAAAATGTGACAATCAGGTATGCAAAATAGCGCGAACCAAAACCAATATAGGATACTGCCGATAGTTTTACGTGACTGCTATCAGAGTATCCAACCACAATTGTCAGAATAGAGCAACTAAAAATGTTGATGCCTATGAAGTAGCAAAAAAATGAACAAAAAAATACAGGTCTGCCAAACTGACAAACCTGTAAATCTGATTGTAATTAAATTATTCATTTATCGACATCTTTTGGTGCATTTATTGGCGTTTATGCATTAAGTCCAAGATGTCAAAAAACTTATCAAAAATATGAAAAAAAAAGATCAGTGTGAGGAACGACATCTTTTTAAGTTCCCGTTTATGAAAATCTTATTAACTATGAAATTAATCATTGTACTGATTTGCTTTGCCGGCCTTTTAAGTAGTATGGGCGAAACCTACGCACAAAGTACGAAATTGAGCATGAATCTCAAAGATGTTGCTGTAAAGGAGATTCTTCAAAAGATTGAGGATCAAACAGAATTCTCTTTCATGTACGACAACAATAAGATTGATGTTTCCAGAAAAGTCGACCTGGTTGTTGAAGAAAAAACAATTGATGTAATTCTTTCTCAATTGTTTTCGAAAGAGAAGGTCAACTATGAGACAATTGACCGGCATATTATTCTGATGCCCTCTGGCTCGCCGCTATCTGCTGAACAGGTGGGAAAAAAAGTTACAGGAAAAGTCACTGATCAAACAGGGGTCTCCCTGCCTGGCGTTTCTGTCGTGGTAAAAGGTACCACTTTTGGTGTAATAACAGATACCAATGGAGATTTCTCATTGACCAATGTTCCGGAAAATGGCGTTTTGCAGTTCTCGTTTGTAGGGATGAAAAGGCTGGAGGTGAGCGTTACTGGGAAAAGAACTGTAAACGTAAGTATGGTTGAAGAAACTATTGGATTAGAGGAGGTTGTGGCTATCGCCTATGGGACAATCAAGAAAAAAGACTTAACAGGCGCTATTAGTACTGTAGATTCAAAACTAGTAGCGACACAGGCAAACTCAACAATAACGCGTGCCCTGGAAGGTGCAGTTGCAGGTTTGCAGGTATCCGCAATCGATGGGCAGCCAGGATTGGATATGGGTATTCGCATTCGGGGTCTGGGCACAGCCAGCCAGAATAACTCAAATGCCCTGGTAGTCGTCGACGGCGTACCGGCTCAAAATGACAACCCGTTGTCTACCATCAATCCAAAAGATATTGCCAGTGTCAGTGTCTTAAAGGATGCGGCTTCTACTGCTATGTACGGTTCACGTGGGGCCAATGGGGTAGTTTTGATCACAACGAAGAACGGGAGTAAAGGAAAAACGAAAGTTTCTTTTGAAGGCCGTTGGGGTGTTAATCAGTGTGGACCATACCAATTCGATAAGATTGACAATCCGAAAGATTATTATGAATATGCCTGGCAAGCCATCTACAATGCGTATCGTTATGGTGTTGCCGGATCCGGGGTTTCCAAAAATTACACAACAAACGTGCAAACCCCGAATCATACGGCTGCTGAAGCCGGACAATTTGCCAGCGCTCACTTGTTCGATTATAATAATTCGGAAACCAATTTCACTCGCAACGCATTAGGCAACTGGATGTTATACAATGTTCCGGGAGCCATTTATACGAAAACAGGTCTTGGTGCGACAGCCAGTTCGACAATGTCAGGAGCTTACCTGGTCAATCCCGATGGCAAACTGAATCCGGGTGCACAATTGCTTTACAACGACAATTATGATAAGTATTTATTGGAGAGCAAATTGCGGCAGGAATACAATGTTTCAGCAAGTGGAGGTACCGATAAAGTGGATTATTTTATTTCGTTGGGTTATTTGGAAGATCCTTCCTATATCCGCGGTTCACAATTTTCGCGTTACAGCGGACGTACCAATATCAACGCGCAATTGTATGATTGGTTAAAAGTGGGCACCAACATCGGTTATTCAAACCGCTCAACACAATCTACTGCAACGCGTTATGGCCGTAACCCCGGATCGGCGGTTGCCAACCCTTTCCGTTTTATTAATGGGCAGAATCCTTTGACTCAGTTGTATGCCCATGATCAAGCCGGAAATTATATCAATAATGCGGACGGAAGCAAAAAAGTTCATGTCCTTGCAGGAGACACCTGGTCCCCATTAGGATTAACTACTACTTCTCTTTCATCAACAAATATCCTTACCATGTTGGACAAGGATAAAGATGTAAGAAATTCAAGTGACCTGACCACCAGAACCTATGCCGAAGTGAAATTTATGAAAGACTTCAAGTTCACGACCAATCTATCGTACGAAAAATACAATGAAGTACGTACGCGCTATTGGCAAAGCGAAACCGGCCAGGCTCAGGGAACCGGAGCCTTTGGCAAAGCTTACCAAAACGTGACAGTTATGAACACCCAGGAGTTATTGAATTACGGACATGAATTTGGCAAACACCATGTGGATGGTTTGGTAGGTCATGAGTTCAACAAATATACTTTTGAGAACCTGAACTACAATTCGGCTTACGAATTGATTCCCGGCTTTATTTCATTTGCAAACTACGTAGGCCATTATACCGGAGGTACATTTAGTACGCCTGGCGGCAGCGACCAAAGAACCGCAATGGAAAGTTATTTTGGACGTTCCCACTATATTTACGACGATAAATATTATGCAGAGGCTTCCTTACGTCGGGATGGTTCTTCCAAGTTCAAAACCGACGCAACACGTTGGGGAACTTTCTGGGCTGTAGGTGGTGGCTGGAGAATATCCAAAGAAACCTTCATGGAAAACACTAAAAATTGGTTAAACAACCTGAAACTGCGTACTAATTATGGTGTTATTGGTAACCAAAACGGTATCGGAATGTATTCAGGCTATCAGACATGGGGATACGGAGCTATCTATACCTCAACAACTGCCGGTAACGGTATTCCTGCAAGTTACACATTAGGAAAAGGTGGTTTTGTCAACGATGGTTTAACCTGGGAAAACACGAAGACCTTTGATGTTGGTTTAGATTTCACCTTGTTCGATCGCGTACATGGTACGATCGATTATTTTAACAAAAACACAGACAATGCCGTTTGGGATCAACCGATTGCACTTTCACTCGGTCAGGGAAGTTTGCAAAAGAACTCAGCAAGAATCCAAAATAAAGGAATCGAAATTGAAGTAGATGTAGACATTATCAAAAGTAAAGACATCTATTGGAATGTTTCAACGAACGGAACCGCTTTTACCACTAAATTGATGGCTGTGCCTAAAGGTGTAGGTGCAACAGGAGATGGTACCTGGACTGCAACAGCCGATGCATGGTCTGCATCCGGAGGCGGCGCTTCTTCAGGTATTACCTACTTGCGTGGCGTGGGAAAAGATTATTACAACTTGTATATGTTTAAATATGCCGGCGTTGATCAAAATACCGGACTTCCGCTCTTTTATCATAAAGTGACGGAAGCTGATCATACTGCCGGATTATACTCGGCTGTGACCGTGGGTGGTGATGCAGAAACAACCAACTATTCTACAGCATCCCGTTACGAATTGGGTAGTGCGATTCCTAAATGGATAGGTGGTTTCAACACAACATTTAAATACAAGAACTTTGACTTTACTGCAGCGTTAGCCTATCAATTAGGCGGAAAATTTTTTAGTACTGATTATGGCAATAGTCTCTACAATAGTGAATATGTTGGTTCTGCCTTGTCTGCTGAATTAATCGGAAATACCTGGACCCCGGAGAATACAGGCGCAAAATTCCCTATGGCTATGTATAGGAACTCGTACACTGACGGAGCCACATTTGGAAGTTGGTTGTACACTGATATGGCACTGTTCAGCGCTTCTTATATGGATATCAAGAATATGACTGTTGGTTATACGTTTCCTAAAACGATGTTGAAGAAAACAAAAATCAACGCCCTGCGTCTGTATATGTCTGTTGATAACATATTTATGCTGACCTCACATTCAGGCATTGATCCGCGTATGTCGTTGGTTGGAGGCTTGGAAGTAGGCGCTTATTCCTATCCTTCCATGCGTACAATTTCATTCGGCGTGAACCTGGATTTATAACAAACTTTAAAAATTAGTCAAGATGAAAAAGTATATAATAGGAATTGCATTTATTGCAAGCTTGATTATGGCTTCGTGTGCGGGTCAATTGGAAATAGCGCCGCCCACTGCCATTACTGATGAACAAATTAAAACGATATTGGCTTCCGGAGATACAGTAAAGATCAAACTGGTCCTGGAAAGTATGGCCAACACGATGCCAAATCTATTCAATACAAGTGGTATCAGCGGGGGCGGAACAGCTGACGGGCGTTATCGTTCATGCCAGGGAATGGATTGTATGCGTAACCTGGAAGGGAATGACATCGTATTCGGCAATAAAAACCTAAGTATTTTTGGTGGGGACGAATATTTTCTGCGTGATTTCATATCCGCCTCTGTTGACAAAAATGCTTACTATTGGACTCAGGAATGGGCCATTATCACTGCTGTCAATAAGATGTTGCTCTATCTGGATGATGCAACGGTAGGGAACAATGCCAAATTGAAAGAGTACAAAGCAAGAGGTCTGGTAGCCCGTGCGTATGCATACAACTACCTGATGGAGAACTATCAGGATTCTTATCTACAGGGTGGAAAAGACAAATTAGGCCTTATGCTGTACGATTCCTATTCTCCAACACAACCTTACAAAGCGCGTGCTACTGCTACAGAAACATATGATTTTATCAAGAAAGACCTGACAACTGCCGTTTTGCTGTTCAATTCTGCGGGCAAAGGATACACAACCACAGTACTTACGGACATTGATTTAGGTGTCGCAAATTTTGTACTGGCAAGGGTATCGCTGATAACAGGCGATTGGGCGACAGTCCTTACTGCTTGCAATGGAATTTTGAGCAGTTACCTTACTCTGATGGGAGAAAATGTGTATGGCGGTACTAAAAATGTAAGTACCACGAACGTTCCGGAAATTCGCCCTGAAACAAACGGATTTCTTTACAACAATGTAAATCCGGAAGTCATTTTGGGGTGGCCTGTTGGTCAGGCACTCACCGCCCATAATGGTTGGATGAACCCGTTTAGTGAAGGAAGCGGTGGTTTGGGCGAAGGATTTGAACGGATTGACAACCGTCTTTATAATAAAATAGACAATAACGACTATCGCAAGAATTGCTTTTTGGCAAACGACTTTGGAGATTATGCCTATCCCACTGCCGGTACGGTAAAATTCATTCCGGCCTATACAAATATGAAATTTGCCGCTACCCACGGCATCGGAACCAACGACAAGAAAAATGTCGGAACCGTTACCTGTTACTACATGCGTACTTCTGAAGTGTACCTGATGAAAGCCGAAGCTCAGGCCCAGTCTGGTGATGCAAATGGTGCTAAAACCACCCTGAATATCTTACTTGGCGCCCGTACAAAGGCAGGTTCACCTAAATTGACCTGTGATACCTATTCTGGTATGGCCGGTTTAAATCCATTGCAAATGGTTCAATTACAAACCCGTATAGAAATGTGGGGTGAAGGTGGACGCGAATACTTTAACAACAAACGTTGGGGTATTGCTGTAGATCGGACAAGTTCTGCCAACCACGTTGATAAAAGTACTTATAGTGTAGCGAAAATGACACTGCAAATTCCGGAAGTAGAGACATTGTACAATCCTCTGTGTAAGCAGAATTAAGCTGTATAGTTTAGTATTTTAGTATTGGGCGGAGCATTTCGCTCCGCTCAATCTTTTAAGCCAGGCAATCTTTTTTTGTTCTGTTGAGGAACGATTGCCTAACTTTTTATTCCCCTGCAAATACATAAACTCTCATTGATGCTATATTGTTATGAGTCTAATAAAGAAACGCTTATTCCGTTTTGCCTTTTTATTGTTTTCCGGAGCTTTTATTGCTGGCTGTAGTAAAGATGATAAAGATCCAATTGCGCAACAAAATATTTTCAGGATAGATCAGACCACTATTTCTGTTCCGGATGGTTCTTCTGTGAAAGTAAAGGTTAGCTCGCCGGCAGGTACTCTATGGAAAGTAACAACTCCAGGGGTCTATTGGTTGACTGTTACCCCAACCAGCGCAACCGGCGACGGAGAAATTACAATAGCTGCTTCAAAGGTTATTTACCGGGAGAAAAGAGTGGCTATTGTATCAGTTGTAACAGAGGATACCAAGATTGATGCCTCTTCACGCTCAGTCTATATAAATGTAACAGGCGCTGTTCCCAATACGGCTCCTGCAGCTCCTGTAAAGGCTGTTTATCCGGCTAACGGAGCAAAAGATGTACCTGAAGTTTATATGCGTTTGCAATGGAGTGATGCGATAGATCCTGATGGTGACCGGATTAGCTACTCTGTTGAATATTCGGCGGACCAGAAGACTTGGACCAAGAGTAATCAGTATTATGAAACTCCTTCCTGTACATTCTTTTCCAAGTTGACGGGTAACACAACCTATTATTGGCGGGTAGTGGCGAAAGACGCTTTTGGTGCAGAATCACCTGTGAGTTCTGTCTTTTCGTTTACAACTGCAGCCGAATCGGGTTCCTGGAAAGATGGGGAAGTTCGTTTGTTTCAGGATAACGGAAACGGAAGTAAGGATGCCTTTACTCTTATTGTTACAGGTGACGGTTTTACAGCAAGTGATATGGTCGCAGCCGGGAACTGGGAAAACCTCTCCTTAACCGCCATAAATGCACTGTTCGAAAATGCAGAACCTTATAAAACTTATCGTTCATATGTCCGGGTATATCGGATAGCCGGAATCTCACCCCAATCTGGCATTTCTCAGCATCTGTCTGGTGATCAGACCGGTATCTGTACAAATGTTGTCAAAACTAAGTTTGGCACGATGTACGATAATGTTTCAAGTAGTGCCTGGACCGGTTTGTTTGATAATCCGAGTCCATCGACTGGTGGTTGTTTTGATAAGGTATTTAACTGGGCCGATTCTTGTCTGGTCACCAAGAATATACACTTGTCGAAGAATTATGCTGTTTTAGTGCTACAGAATGTGTCTCATTACAATGGAACCGTCAACTACTTTTGGGATAAGGGCAAGAACCGCACGATGGGATTTGTTTGCAATTGCCCGGGGACTTCGGGTACGCAAACCGGCTTTGAGAATGTAATTGTACATGAGATCGGAGGTCATGCCATTGGGCATTTGGCTGATTTGTATCAGACTGCACCGACTGCAACACTCACTGAAGAAAAGAGAAAGGGAACACTGGAATTTCAGACATACGGGTGGTACCAGAATGTGGATGTATCCGGTGATAAGACGAAATCTCAATGGGCACAAATATTTTCTTCTGCAGATTATTCGGTTTATTATCAGAAAGTTGGTTATTTTGAAGGAGCCCGTTCTGTAGGAAAAGGGATCTGGCGTGCTGAGTCAGACAATTCGTGCATGAATGATAACCGTTTCTATTATGATGCAGCTAGCCGATATTCGATCGTTAATCAGCTTAAAACGGCAGCCGGAGAAACTTCATCATGGGCTGATTTTGTAAATAAAGATTATGACCATGGTAATGTAGTTGTATCTACGAAGAGTGCGACGGTTCCTGGTGTGCCAATGTTGCCTGAACCCATTGTATGGAAAAGATAGTATGTAAGAAACCAATATCCGGAACTATAATGAATGATCGCAAAAGAATAACCATAGTCCGAATTATTCTGTTTATTGGTATCTCATTGTCCGTTTTGGGGCTTTCATCTTATGGAAAACCAATCCCGAAACACCGTTTGATACACAACAATGACGGAACAGATGCATTGGGAAATATCTGGTTTTCCAAACGTCCATTAAAAGTTGCAGATATCAATGCATACGTGGATATGGTCGCCAATTCGCAGGTAACGACCTACATGATGTGTAGTGGCAGTGATTTTATGCTGTATCGTTCCAGGTACGGCAGGGTGCTTGGTGACGACCTGAATGGGAAACTGGATTGCGGCCGTGACACTGCAGCATGTAGTAATTTCAAAAAATACTATCGGAATTTCCTGAATCTCGAAAAAGAGGGAACAGATCTCATCTCCGCATCACTGAACCGTGCCAGAAAAGATGGAATGGAAGCATTTATTACTTACAGGATGAATGACCTCCATTTCAACGACACCACAACCCATTGCCCGATCGTCTATACCGATTTCTGGTACAAACATCCTGAGTTTTGGCTCAACGATGCAACGCCGGGTTGGAATGCACCCCGGGCACTTGACTTTGCGCACAGGGAAGTAAGAGATCATAAACTGGCAATTATTTCCGAGCAGCTTGATAAATATAACATGATTGACGGGTTCGATCTTGATTTTATGCGATTTATCGTTTACTTTAAAACTGGAGAAGGTCGCAAAAATGCCCCCTTAATGACTCAGCTTGTTAAAGATATCAGGGCTAAAGTAAATGACGTATCGGTCAAACGAGGCAGAAAAATTCTGCTCTCAGTAAGGGTCCCTCCCACTGTCAACGCTTGTCTGGATAAGGGACTGGATATTCAGGAATGGATTCGTATGGGGCTAATTGATTTTGTAACCATCGGTATTCATTGGCTGGGCGATCCTTCTCTGCCTGTTGCAAAGTTTAGGAGCGATTTAGGCAAAATTGACATCCCTCTGTATGCTTCCATCGATGATGGAGGATATCGTCCGCGTGAAAATTTCTCCCATGGAATGTTCCGGGGAATGGCATCGCATATTTTATCACAAGGCGCCGATGGAATATATCTTTTTAATCAATACTTTAGTGCTTATATCACACAATACAACAAACAAATACACCTGGAAGACGGTGGATATGTGTGCCGGGTTATGATGCCGCAACTATTGCAGGAAATTGGATCCCTGGAAACCCTACAGCACCGCAATAAAATTTATTGCTTATGCGACAGTTCAGGTCAATATGGGATCAATCCGGTCTCTCCACTGCCACTAAATGTTGGTGAAAAACAAACTGCTGAAGCGAAGATTTACATTGGCGACGATCCCAAAAAGACAAAACCTGAAGAAGTAATTCTGTTTTTCAGGTTAAACAAACCATCAGCGTATGAATTGGTTGTAAACGGAGTGAAAATATCTGATGAAAAACCAGCATACGCACATTTGTATGACAAAGCCAGGGGATTACAAAATATGGATCGGGAATGTGCATTTATACTTCCGGTATCTTGCTTAAAACAAGGGTACAATAAGATTTCATTCACTTCAAAAGAATCAGGTTCATTCAGCGTAAAACGTATGGAAGTTGCGTTGAAGTACGGTGCTATGGAAACCCACGGCTATTTTTAATACGGTTACCCTCTTATGATCAACTTATACTGACTATACTACTTATTAATTATTCAATGCAAAGAAGAACTTTTCTATTTCAAAGTGCAATTCTTTCGGCAGGATGTGTCGCCGCAAATTCAGTCTCTGTTTTAGGCACCAATAAACTGGCCTCCAAACAGATCCTTTTTGATGCCGATCTTTACAAATTGTTTAAAATTCCGGATTCGGTTTACCGCCCTTTTGTCCGGTGGTGGTGGAATGGCGATAAAGTAGAAGCCAAAGAACTCGTCAGGGAATTGCATCTGTTAAAAGAAGCCGGTATTGGCGGAGTGGAAATCAATCCGATTTCGTTCCCATCCACCGGAGATGATTTAGGGAAAAAGTCCCTAACCTGGTTGAGTGAAGAGTGGATCGACATGTTACAGGTAACCTTCGCGGAAGCGAGAAAACTGGACATGACCTGTGATTTAATTGTCGGTTCGGGCTGGCCTTTTGGAGCTGAAACGCTTAAAACAGACGAACGGGCACAGGTAGTAATCGTTGATGCCGAAAAACTGGAGGGCCCGACTGTCTATGAAACATCCCAATTCAACCTATTCAAAACGGTTGATCCGGGTGTTACCGAGCCGTGCCCAGGCAGGACATTTGAAATCCTGTCACTTAAACTTGTACCTGATCCGATGAGTGGCCTGGATCAGGTGATTGACCTATCAGACAAGCGAAAAGACGAAATCATCCGGGTTGAAGTACCTGCCGGCAAATATGTCTTTTATGCACTGATAAAGGTCAATTCGTTTGCCAGTGTGATCAATGGCGCTCCTGGTGCCGCTGGCCCGATCCTCAACCACATGGACAAGATAGCAGTAAGAAAGTATCTTGACCACATGTCTGATACTATCCGGAAAAAGACAGGCCCGCTCTCAAATCATCTGCGCGCCCTCTTTACCGACTCTATGGAGTTGGAAGGAAGTAACTGGACAGGGGATTATGCCGAAGAGTTTAGAAAACGCCGTGGATACGACATCATGCCCTATCTTCCATTTATCCTGTTTAAAGTCGGACGGCTTGGAGGGGTCATCGATGAAAAGTATGGTGCAGCAAAAACAGCCGGATTTGCTGAAGATATCAGACGTGTCCGCTTTGATTTCGAACTAACAAAGGCCGAATTACTAAAAGAACGCTTCACGCAGACTTACCTGCAATGGTGTAAAGATCAAAATGTAAAATCACGTGCCCAGGCTTACGGCCGTGGATTTTTCCCACTGGAAACCAGTCTCGGCTACGATATTCCCGAAGGTGAATCCTGGACGACCAACTGGTTGAAACACAAGCTCGGCGAAGAAATGTCGGACGAAGATTACCGCAGGGGTCGAGGCTATACCATGATCAACAAATTTGTCTCTTCGGCTGCTCATCTCGCGGGCAAAAGAGTCGTTAGCTGCGAAGAGATGACCAATACCTATATCGTCTTCAATGCCACTTTGGAATTACTCAAAATCGGTTCCGACCAGAGTATTATGTCTGGGACCACCCACTCGGTGTGGCATGGGTTCAACTATTCACCTCCCGAAACACCATTCCCGGGTTGGGTTCAATATGGATCCTATTACAACGAAAACAACAACTGGTGGCCCTATTTCAAATACCTGAACGACTATAAAGCCCGCCTTTCGTCACAACTTCAGAATGCCGATATGTACACCGACATCGCTGTGATGCCGGCAACATACGACATGTGGGGTGAAATGGGCGTACAGACCGACCCGTTTCCTGAGAAACTCAATATACCATACACCTCCATCATTTGGGAATCCATCAATAAAAACGGAGGCGCCGCCGACTATACAACTGAAATTATTATCAAGGATTCGGCTGTTAAACATGGAAAACTATGCTATGGACCAAAAAAATACGGAACTATATTTCTGGTAGAGGTTACCAGTACTTCTCCTGAAACATTGGCCAAATTGTACGATTTTGTCTCTTCCGGGGGCCGAATTTTTTGCATCGAAAAATATCCTGAAAAATCACTGGGATTGGTCGATGGCACTGAAAGGGACAAAGAAATCCAGAATTGGGTAGGGAAACTGAAAGCTTTCCCCGACCGTTTTATCCTGGTAAAGAAACCTCAGGACAACCGCTTCCTGGAATGGTACAAAGAGGTAATGACGAAATACCATATTCCGCATTATCTTGAAATTGAAAACCCTGATCGTTTTCTAATGCAGAACCGATACCAGACCGACGATAAGAGTGAAATCTTCTTCTTTGCCAATGCCCACATGCACAATGCCCACAGTACCAAGGTGACTTTCTCAAAGGAGATTACCAGGGGCAGAAATGGATGGGTTTGGGATACAGAAAGTGGCGAACGGTACCGCATTAACCTGAAAGAGGATAGTTTTGAGTTGAATCTCGGTCCTGCCGAATCTCGTCTGATCATCTTCAACAAGGAAAGTAAAGGCCAGAATTGGATCCCTATACCGACCACAGGAGCTGATAGCAAGTCGTTGAGTGGATGGGATGTTGAATTACGACATAGTCGCGAAAACTGGGTGAAAACCATGCGCATGGAAGAACTTAAAGATCTAAAAGAGACCAATTTTGTTAGTTTTACCGGAACAGTAATTTATCGTCGTAAATTAGAATCCGAAAAGGTAAAAGAGACTTTCATTAATCTCGGAAAAGTTTGGGGAGTCTCTGAAGTCATTGTCAACGGAAAGAGTTGCGGGGTAAAATGGTATGGCCATCGGATCTACAATATTTCATCCTGCTTGCAAAAAGGCTCCAATGAGGTCGAAATCCGGATAACCACCACGATGGGCAATTACATGAAAACCCTTACAGATAACAAGACTGCACAAAAATTTACGGTCCTCAAAACGAAAGATCAACCCATACAATCGATGGGATTGATCGGGCCTGTTACGCTTTATTAATTACTATTCTACAAACCAACAATATGAGCAAGCTAAAAATCACCGTTTTATTTCTGATATTCATTTGTGCGCTTCAACTCTCTGCGGAGGATTACAAAGCCTCGATATTCGGTATCAAGTCGAACGGGACAACTTTAAACACTACGGCCATCCAAAAGGCCATTGATTACATTCATGAAAAAGGTGGTGGCCGACTGGTATTTTACGTTGGTCGTTACCTCACCGGAAACATCCAACTCAAATCCAACGTGAGTATTCAATTGGAGGAAGGGGCCATCCTGGTAGGTTCAACCAATATCTACGACTACAACATCAACACTCCTTATAGTTCGCTGGTTTTTGCCTATCAGGCGGAGAATATCGGGATCAATGGCAAGGGTGTTATTGATGGTCAGGGCCGTGAAGTGGCTTATAACCTGATCGATCAGATTCACAAAGGAATCATTGCCGACGAATTGAGGAACGATCGTCCTTCCACACGCCGACCTCGTGCCATTTACTTCCGCGAATGCAAAAACGTCGAAATTACCGGCATCGTAATTAGAAATTCGGCCGACTGGGTTCAGATATACGACCAGTGCCAGAACCTGAAGATCGACAAAATAACCGTTGACAGCAAAGCCTTCTGGAACAACGATGGTCTGGACATCGTGGATTGTAAAGATGTTAAGCTCACCAATTCCTTCATCGATGCAACGGATGATGCCATCTGTTTTAAATCGCACGACGCGACCAAAATGTGCGAAAATGTTGAAGTGCGCAATTGTGTAGCCCGTTCAAGCGCCAATGGGATCAAATTCGGCACGGTAACTTCAGGAGGTTATAAAAACTTCAAAATCATCAACAACAAGGTATATGACACCTACCGGTCGGCCATCACCATCGCAACTCCTGACGGAGGTGTAATAGATAACATATTGGTTGACAGCCTATACGCCTACAATACCGGGAATGCCATTTATCTTAGGATTGGAGCCCGCTGGAACAAAGGCCGTATAGGTTCCATGAGCAATATCACCATTCAGAATATGTATGCCGAAATCCCAAATTCCAAACCGGATGCCGGATACGAATATGAGGGTCCGATTGAAGATTTACCCCGGAATATTTCACCAGCCAGTATTGTTGGACTTCCGGGCCAGGACATTACAAATGTGACATTGCGTAACATCCGGATTGTATATCCCGGAGGCAGTAACCCAAATTACGCGTTCCGTGGTACCAAATCCTCCGATTTGGACTTCGCAAATCCGAAAAATACCTTTCCCATATTTCAATTCTACAGCTGCCATGACGATCCCTTTGTCGGCCTCTGGTATAGTTCTTCTTATATTTCTTAATCAACTTGTCTCCTTTAGCCGGATTTAACAGGTTGACTGTGTCCTAATATTCAAGTCATTTAATATTTTATTCTGCCCTATATAAAATCCATTCATTTATTGTTGGTTCTTTTGACTCAACTATCTTCAATCTGAAATAGCGAGAGATCACTGGAGTAATTGACTGGGTATATCCGGTTCCATTTGTCCTAATTTCAACAGATTTTATCCATTTATTTCGTGTTTTACATTGTATTTCAATTTTTTGACCTTTATTATCCCATGGATGCCATGGTTCGACAACTGAAACTACCCCTATCAAAGTTTCCTCACCCAAATCTATTTCAGCCCAGCGTTCCTGATCGTCATCGGTAGGTTGCCATTTGTTTTTTGGATCGCCATCAGTAAGATGATCGGAATTATAACTGATCTTTGCTGAAGATACTTTTACTTTCTTACCGGCAGACGGTAAGGGCAAAACGTTGGGTTCTCCCTCCACCTCCAAAACAACAACAGAAACATACTTGTCCGGAGCAGCAAAAGGCAGTTTGACAATATTCTTCAATTCGGATTTCTGAACTTCCAATGTCGCTTTAGGAGCAGACAACAAATAGGCCCTTTCAATTTTATTGAGCAATGGAATTGATAGTAGTCCAT
>JALOCA010000048.1 GCA_023227965.1 Lentimicrobiaceae bacterium
GTTTTCTTTGTCAATTTCTGACCTTTTCTTCAGGTAATTTTCCATAGTTGCCACTGATGCTTTTGCTTTGGGCTTCCTGGGGTATTTTAACATTTTAAGTTTTGCCATGATTTTTGATTTTTTATTATTAATATTCGGTTTTTTATCCTAATGAGTTCCAAATTGATTTCCCTCCACTTTCTCCGTAACTTCCATCTGATTCTGTTCCTTCTCCACTTTCTTCCTCTTCACCAGATTCAAACATATCACCTTTTTGCCCTTTTACTTCCTGCGAAAAACCCTCAAGATCACTTTCGCTCATTTCACTCCAATCATCTTCCAATGGCATGTCGGCTGCACTTACACTTTCTCCCTTTTTCTTAAACAGTTCAGATATCTTTTTAATAAGTCCAAAAAGAACTTCCAATACATCATCAATAATACCGATGCCTGATATGCCTTTCATCTGATCAGCAATGACTTTCTCAGGCTCCTTGCCATATTTTTTCAGGATTCCGTTACGAACGATTCCCATAAAATGTGCGCGTTTCATGCCGATGCCTTCTACAATAAAATTCGCTATACGCTCAGCTTTTTTCCTTTTATTACGAACCTTTGCTGGAAGCTTGGCAATAAGTGCCGGATCGTTTATAAATAAATACAAGAAGAATGGCGCAGCTTTCGGTAATGATAATTCAAGGACACCTTTAATGGCCAGTCGCTGCGGCGTTGTTACAACTTTTGCAACTGCTTTGGCTCCTTTCTTTACCTTTTCGGCAACTTTTTTCAGAAATTTTCCGGTCTTACCTTTTGGCTTATTTTTTCTTTTGGTTGCTTTTGCTGCTTTTTTTGCTGCCTTTTTGGACTTTTTTTTAGCCTTTTTTTCAGCCTTTTTGGCTTGCCTTACCGCTTTTTTTCCACTAATTGAACCAATTCCACTTACCTTATTCGCAATTGAATAGGCGCCTTTCTCTGCATCCTCTGCAATAATTTCCATCTCAATTTCAACATCCGGTGAATCAACAGCTTCAATAGCATCGTTAAGCATATCAATCGAGTCCTGGTACTTCTCAGCTTTAAGTGATCCAATGCCGCGAATTTTTTCGGTAATGGCTTTCATGGTAAGTAAACGGTCCTTTGCAATGCGAAGTTCAAGTTCGCCCTCGGTCAGTTCTGAAATGTCTTTATTTCCTAAGTTCAAAAGCTTCACTTCCTGTGTGCCACTCATTTGATATATTTTTGTCATTTTTATGTCTTTTTTTAATTTATATTCTTTTTCCTGATTGTATCCAGGCATTACACAATCAATTATTATTTCTCCTTTGGATACAGGTACAATAACATATACATGTGTATAATCACTGCCTCCAAAAGATACAAACCTGTAACAAAATGAAATCCCAAGATTTTTAAGTATGCTTGCCGTCATTATTGAATACGACTTGCAATCGCCTTCTTTATCGAGCCAAAGTCGTGATGGTGTCTTTACATACTGAACACCCAGTGGATCCACTTTGTATTTTATGTTCCTCTTTATAAAGTGCCATATATTGGAACATGTGTCAAAGAGCGTATTACCTTTTAAAAATGATGCAAATTGTCTGGTGTCTGCCCGGCTTTTTCTGTCTGTGTCGAGTATCACTTTAATGATATCGCACGTGTCGCCATCGGAATACTTTACAATTGAATCATTTTTTGCACTTTTTATATATTGGTCTGCAATTGCAGATATACTATATTTCATGTTTAATTTTGCGAACAACTGATCTGTTCAATAAAAACTTCATCGGCAATTTTCTGACTGTTCGTTACCCTGCTTATAAATTGCGTTTCCGGCTTCTCAATTTGCCATACATTCTGATTATTTCTACGGCCCGCAATGTATAGAACTTCTCTGTTTTTAGGATCATATCCTTTCTTTAATACTTGCCTTTCTTCCATTACTCTGTAAGTTTAATTTCTTCACTGTACGGAAACTTATATCCATCGGCCCAGAAACTTCCTTCTACCATCATTTTGCCAAGTTCATTTTCCGGCTTCGTAACTATATCAAGAAGCTGGTTTACCAGCGTTAAATTGCTTACATTAATCTTAATTCCTTTTAACAAAGTATCTTCGTTAGCAGCCAGCGAAAGATCCTTTTTTATTTCAAGCCCTGCAATTCGCTTCCCCTTGTATTTTACCTCGAGCTGCATTTGCTGAAACTTCGATGCTTTGTTATTGGGATTGGTTATGAGAAAGTCCATCTCCAATTTAGTGTTCAGTAAATTCTGAATCAAACCACTTTGCTTTAATAACTTAAGCTTTACAGGCTTACCGGTCAAATTCTCAAGCCGTTTGCCTGAAGCAAAATAACTGTACGCAAGTATGCCAAGACCACCAACTATTAACAAGTTCATCGTTACTGTATCGTTTCTGATGCACAATTTTAAATCATACCATATATCTATATGAAAAAAATGTATACTTTTTTATACTTTTTTATAATTATGTATAACAAAAAAGCCCTGCAAAATTTTTTGCAGGGCTTTTTTGAAATGAATTAATGTTCTATTTTATAACGCCAAGCGCTCGTTTAATTTCTTCGGATGATATTCCCTCGTAATTAGCATATTCATCAATTGTAACTTTATGCTTTTTGCTTTTACCCAAGCTGTCTTTTATTATTTGAAACTCACGCCAACATGCCATATATGTATTGCCTGTTAAGATAACAAGATCTTTTACGCTGAGAAATATCCTGTGTGTTGCCATTTTATTCCTGTTTTATTCCTGAAAATTAAATTTCTACTTTTTAATAAAATTTTTAATGGATTATTTAAGTGTTTGATAATGATTTTTTTATGTAAATATTTTATTCCTGATAATCAATTTAAAATTATCCGAAAATTAAAAGATTAATATTATACTAACCTAAAGCATTATCTTTATCGTAATTCGTTATATTTTCAGAATCTTTTGATTCAGATACTCCATTAATACTGTTTTTTGGTATTCTGTTTTTAAGCCAGTTAATACAATACATCGCTTCTGATATACCATCATTTATTATTTTTACATTAGCATGACCATCATAACCCATTGATCTGTGCAATGTATTATATGCTGATTCTAAAGTGCTTGATACTTTACTGTCTTGCTTAGAAACTTGTATTTGATAATTTTTAAATGAAATTCTTTCTCCCCTTTTTAGCTTTATTTTTTTTTCAAGCATATAAACAGCTTCTAACATAATTAATACAGCAGACCAAAGTAAATGACCTGCAACTTTTACGTATTTAGGGTTTTGATAATACTTGTCATTTTTTATTGCTTTTTCTTTTAATATGGTTTTAGCATTGTCGATATAATACAATGCTTTTTCATAGGGCGTCATTTCGCTTTCCTTTTTATTAACAGGTTCCATTTTTTTAATATTAAAATTAAACATTCGATTATCACTACAAATATACAAAATTATGTCGGCTCTTTTTCACACCTTCGCCTTTTTACCTGCCCCACTATCATTTGTATAAGCAGGTCCATCGCCGCCGGTAAACTCTGGCTCTGCAGGTAACGGATCCGCTCGCGGTACTTATTGCTTATACTTATACGGATATCTCTGTTGCTCTCGCCATAGTGATTCATCCAGGCCGGATTGCCCAGGAAAAAACGCCGGACCTGTACCATCTCGCCGGTGTCTTCATCTACATCAAATACACTGTCCTTGTTTTCGATATCCACCGTATCTTTAAGATCTTCCTGCAGTTGCTCCTGCGGTGTGCTGTAATTTATATTCAGCGACTTTTCGCCATGCAAACAACCAAACTTCTTATACAGGGCCTTGCCATATACCACAGGCATAAGCTCGCTGAGCAATTCAAGATCGTACTCCCCTGTGTCCTTGTCAAACGCATGCGGCTCGAAATGATAACTTATAGCTTCCATAACAGCATACAGCATCTGCTCGCTGCCAAACTCCTTGGCCCTTACTTTCTCCGAACGGTCGTTATTCCATGAGAAAATGGTTTCGAGTGTTATAAGGGTACCGCCCATCGGGTTGAGCTTGCTTATAAATGCATCGTCTATAGTCCGGTTGCTTTTCTTTATCAAGGCGCGGACTTCCGGTGTAAATTCATTCCTGGCATTGTGATCATTCACTGTAATTTTATTCCAGTACCGGAGTATTTCTTTATGCAAAATGTTTCGGCTTTGTGTAAAACGTTTTACAAATATCAGTGAGTGTATGTGTATATTCAGGCCATTATCGGTATTGGTGGTTTCGATACCATACTCTCCACCATACACATAATCGGCCCAGAACTTCTGCCGGCGCATTTCCCAGTACATGGTGTTAAGCTCATCGTAGTAATACTTATTACCCCTGTAGCCGGTGTCTTTATAGTGTGGCACCGTAAGCGTAAGATGCATCACATCGTATTGATTCATGCCCACAAACATATACTTATTCTCATCATTATACCTGGCATGGTACTGTGCACTTGTTATTACTTTTGTTTTCTTTGTCTTCAGGTTGTAAATGGTTACAAGCTCGCGGTTATCGTCGAACCACTTGTAATATTTGCGCCTGATACGCTTTTGCCTGGTGAAGTTACACACCGGACAGTTTTTATTATTACATGAGTGTGAGTTGTAATAAGTAATTTCTCCGGTAAACAAGTCCTCACTATACAGTGATAACGAACTGCAGGTGGTCAGGTTCTTATGTAACCGCATAAGATGTTCCTCTGCAGTGCCCTGTACGTTGTGCTCAGGTATGTATTTTAGTATCTGTTCGGCTATTTTAAGGCCCTTTCGCTTGAGTATGCTAACCTTTTTAGATCTGACAGCATTGTGGTTCACTGCCTTTTGTGTATCCGCTGCAACTGTATCCATACAAAATGTTTATAAAATATTGTTGATTTTTGATTTTTGTCTTTTTCCCGAAATGTACAAACGTTGCCTTTTAACAAGGAAGGGTTCAAAATACAGTAAATGAGCCATTTATAGTGGTATCTAAAGTATTGTTAAACCGTTCCGAATCGTCATGATTTTTTGTTGTTTCGTGTTGTTTTGTGTTTTGATGCTTTACTCATTTAAAATTGAAGCCGAAAAAAGGAGGGCTTATATTAAGGAGTAGCCCTCCACAAACTCCCGACATCAAGCAAGTATAACTATCAGTCGCCACCGGAACAGGTTGCTCCCCAGCAGAGCCTGTCCAATATCTTTTTTAAAAAACTTCTTTATCTGCAGGTGCGTTCATAAATTTTTCAAATTCATCAGTATTTTCTTCGGGTGTGCCAGGCTGATGGGCGCCCTCTTCTTTCTTTTCGTTTTTACCCAGGAGCTGTATGTTTGTACAGCGGCAGTTGAGCCCGGCCATCTTTTGCCCATCCTTATTGGTAAAAATGTTGGCACTTGGAAAACCCTCTATAAATACGAGTCTTCCCTTGGTAAGGTATTCGGCCAGCCTGGTATTGTCGGTCCAGTACCCGCAGTTTACCCATATTGTTTTTTCTACTTTCTTGCCGGTTTGCGGATCCTTAAACCTTTCGGAATGGGCTACACTGAAGTTGATTACTTTACGGTCGTTGACCTGATTGATTTTTGCTTCCTGGCCAATATGGCCAATAATTTGAATTTTTAACATAGCTTTGTTTGTTTTAATTGGTTGGTAATAAGAGATTATCTTTTAACCAGGATTCGTACCTGGCAAGTAAAGTTTTTGCTTTTTTTCTGTAGTGCTCTGATTGCGCGTTTAATTTTATATAAGCCAGATTGGCCACACTTATAGCATTAAATTGCTTGAAAATAAAATCATCGCTTTTTTCGCTGAAGGGTAAAAATGCCAGCTTTAAAAAATGCTGGTCTTTAATGTATTCGACTGTGGCCCTGTTGGCATACCTCGCTTTTCTATAGTCGGGATATGTCATTATTCTATACCTTAAATACCTGTAGGTTTTAAATGAATAACGCAATCCGTTTGAGTCGTAAAACCCAAACCAGCGCTTTATTGCATCATATATCTTTTTCATTTCTTAAACGGATTGATAATTCTTTTAATGATTCTTTTTTAGTCGCAGCGGCTTCGGCGCTTCTGCTTTGCTGCACAACAGGCGCCACCTGTTGCGTAAACAAGTTACTCTGTTGCTTTCTTTTCTTTTGCATTTTCGAGATAGTTTAAAACAGAACTGTAAATTATTTTGCCATCGTCGGTTTGCTTAATGTGCCCCTGAGCTATAAGCCTCTTTATGCGTATGCGTGCCCCCACTGTTTTTTCGCGCACCAGGGCATTGAACGAAATAAGCTTGTCGCGCTTCTGCTGGCGGCCTATGTTGTAAATAGCCTTGTTGCAGGCAGCCTCTACTTTTTGCTCTATGCGCTTTTCGAGATACTCGGCCAGCTCGCCGGCTGTCATGTGAATGATTAACATATTATCTTCCATAGCTTTTTAATTTTTTTTAAGGCCCATTGAATCCAATAATTCTTTTTGGTCGAAATTGGGGATTTTGATATTGCGTTTGGTGTTAATTACTTTGCCTTTTTTGCAATTTTCTTTGCATATTTTGCAATACTTCTGTCCGTTCGATGTAGGTTTATATTCCTGTCCACATTTAGAACATTTTTTTATACCGGTGGCTGCCGCCTTTCCTTTCAATGGATTTGCTTTTGTTGTAGCAGCTGCTGCTTCAGGTTTTTTCTTTTGAAGCTTTAAGGCCGGTGCAGCTGGCGCCTCTTCTTTTTGCTCCTGATTTTTTTTACTGATGCCGGTAATGACAATGCGATCATTTTCTAACGAAAACATGTTGGCATAGAGCTGTATGTGCTCTCCCAAATAATTAATGGTTATTTGTATCATAGCTTTTTTTATTTGATTTGATGTAACTTTCGAATACTTTTATAAGGTTGCACAATGTGGCATGTTGGTACTCTATAGCCAGGCGGTTCTGGCACATATCGCTATCCAACAGCAGCTCCATATTTTTCTGCTCTTTGAGCAAGGATCCCAGTATGGTACGTACATGGTTTTCTTGCATAAACAACACCGAAAAATCGTATGCTTCGCCGGCTTTGTCGGTTTTCCAGTCGAGTATGGGTAAGGCAAAATCTTCCATCATTATAATTGTTTAATTTTTTTTAAAACCACCAGATCGAATACACTTTGTTCGATACTAAAACCTTGTATGTTTTTATACATATTCTTGATAATGTTTATAGTGTCTTCTTTTCCATATCCCGTATCGAGGTAACAGGCATGCTCGGGCAAATCTAAGGCTCTGTAATGTGCTATTGAAACAACACGGGCCGGGGCTATGTGCCTGAGACCGTGTTTTTCTTTTATATATATTTTAAAGTAATTGCCTACCCTATACTTTTTGGCATTGTGAAGCCGTATGGTGCTGAAATAATCGCAACCCAGTTTATTATTCCAATGGGTGCTAAAAATTAAGTCTTCCATATTATTTACAATTTTTATGCATAGTTGTTGAACTCATCATAAGGGCAATTTTTGCAACTGAAGGGGCACTTGTCGCACTTGTTGGACGCCGTGGCCACCTTGTAAGCACACCAGCATATAAATGCCAGACCGGCAGTCACAATAAACCAGTAAGCAGTGGCGCTCAGCATTAGCAGGCCTCCTGCAGTTGGTTAATAAGGGGCAGCTTCTCAGGATAATCGCGCGTAATGATTTCGACAATCTTTTCTTGTACCAGCTTGGGTATCCCAGACTTACGACCAAAACTTGAGTAGTTGAAAAACGTATCGTAGCTTATGCCACACTCGCTTACAACTTTTTGTTTAAAGGCCCGGTACTCCGGGCACTTACAGCTCTTGAAGCTTTTACATATTTTGCGGAGGGTTGCTTTGTCCATAACCACCTGATTTTACAATATTTAATAACTTTTTTCCGTTTCCTTTAGATATTATCGTTATATTTACGATGCAAATATAAAGATATTTGAAATTAAAAATCAAGGAAAATGAATAAATTTTCAAACAATATAGAAATTTAGAAAGATTCTAAATATAAAACAATGAATATCAGCAAAATAGTAGATTTGTATAAAAGGCATAGAATGACTCAAGAAGAGCTTGCCGATAATATTAACATGTCAAAAACGAATTTAAGTAATATTATTCTTGGCAAACAAGAAGCTAAAGTATCTACAATTGAAGCTATTGCACAATATTTTAAAGTTCCCGTAGGTTATTTTTTTGATGAGGCAGAGGCGCCGATGGGCGGGCATGTGCAAAATGCCAACGGCAAAAATATAATACAAAGTATAGGGGAGATGCAGTGCCGCAAAGAACTATCGGCTGCCCAAATGAACATATTGGAACTCCAACACCAGGTAGAACTACTGCAAATGCAAATAAAAAGCTTCAAAATAGAAGTAGAAGGAAAAGATAAAATAATAAAGTTGCTGGAGAGGGGGAGGTGAAAATTATTGTTTTATTTACGTAAAATACTATCGCGAAATGTATAACAAAAAAATTTATTCTTAATTTTGTCAATAATTTTTCACACAAAATATTAATCACGATGTTCAAAGCAGATTGTAATCAAACAGGTATTATTGATTTTAACAAGTATCTTTTGAAATATTCTGATGAATCAAGTTCATCAAAAATAAGCGAAAACTACTTCCCTGCCGATGTTGTTATTGATGCTTATAAAAACGGTTTTTCTGATGGAAAAAAGGCAAAGCAAGAAGATTTTGAAAGTAACCTTTATAAAATACACATTGAAAAATTTATTGAAAAAGCAACCAAAGTATATTTGTCTGCAAAAAGTTTTGCCGATTATCTGAAACAAAATAATTATAAAGCCGAAAAGTTTTATCTAAATCTTTTTCACCGAAATCCAAAAGTGGTAATTTCGATAAAAGAAGAACTTTTGCTGGATGATAAGTTTGTTATTTTTGCCTATACAAAAATAAATGAAATGCAAAATGCATTTCTGGGCCTGTTTAATAACACACTTGATATCAGCTTAGTTTGTAATACAAACCTCGACGAAGAACTACTGCAAACAGATGGCTTTAGCTATTCTGAAAATGTATGCTAAAATGGCAAATAAAAAGATATTTGGTGAAAGAAATCAAAAGCTTAGTTATAAGCTTCTTAGCGAAAACGAATATTACGACTGGGTAATAACCACTGCGTTTTATTCTTCAATTCATTTTTTTGAAAATAAAATTTTACCGGCAATAATTAATGGCTGTTCGTGCAATAACATATCGGATGTAAAAAGAGCATATAATGAAGATGGTCGCCATGCTGCACGTAGATCAATGATTAGAAATCACTGCCCATCAGATATTTCTGGTTTTTATAATTGGCTGGATGATCAATCCCGCAATTCAAGATACACAACTTATAAAGTAAATAAACAAATGGGCGAGAAATCTAAAGAATACTTAGAAAAAATTTATAATTTCTGTTACCCTCAAACCAATAATACCTAAAATATATTACATTTGAATTGTAAAAACATAATAGCGCCCCTGGCCACGTATTCTCATTTTTCCTACTAAAATTTATTTTTATAGCGAGGATACCTACCCAGGGGCTTTTGTTTTAAATAAACAAAAACAAGACAATAAAATAACACTACTCCAAACATAAGAACTAATGCGGGAAATGATGCAGTGTATGCGACCCCTAGTCGGACAACCAAGTGAACAAAAAAGCAACAAATTTATTGTTGCTTTTTTTTACGAACCACCGCAACAAATCCCCAAAACAACACAACCCGCAAAATTTATCGTTACGATTCAAAACGGGTTGTTTTCGAGACAAAAAATAGACAAAAACAAGACAATTCGTTGTCATTAAAAATTGTCAATATGGGGAAATTCAATTTTACTCTCAGAACAAACTATGTTTCTAAAGATGGTTTTAATGCCGTTGTGGCTAAATATTCTTCAGCAGGGAAAATATACCAGGTAAATACCGGTGTTGAAGTTTTACCCATGAACTGGGACAGTAAAAACCAATTTGTAATAGAAGATGATCCGGCTGCAACTACTAAAAATATTCAATTAAGAACCCTGCGCAATAAAGCAGATAAAATACTTTTGCAAGCCGAAGTAAACGGTGTTGAACTGAATACAGAAGAATTTAAGGCTGCCTTTTCAAAACCATCTGATAAAAATAGCGGTGTATTCTGCGACTTCCTGAAAAAAGAAATTGAACTTAAAAAATCGTTACTGAGCTATAATACACTCAGACAATATAATGCAACACTGAATAAAATTTATAACCTTGATTCCAGAATAACCATTAAAGAAGTTAACTCTTTTGCATTTTTCCAACGCTTCGAAAGTTATATGCGCAATGATCTGAGCAACCAGACAAATACTGTTTGTAAAACATTAAAAATTCTTAAAGCACTGATTAATACTGCTGTTCAAAAAAAACTAATTACACGCAATGAAGTAAACGGTTATAAATTAAAGTATATCCAGCCGGACCGCAATTTTCTTAACTTAAAGGAAATTGACAAGCTGGAGAAAATGTTACCGACTCTCCCCCATCGGCTGGCGTCTTCACTCCGATGTTTTCTGTTTTGCTGTTATACAGGTTTAAGATATGGCGATCTGGCCAGGCTGTCTTTTTCTCATTTAACGGGTAAAAATATTGAAATCATTCAGGAAAAAACATCCGATATGGTGAAAATTCCTTTGTCTAAAAGAGCGCTGAAGCTTATTGATACTGCACAAAATAAACCTGAAGCAAAAGTATTTAAAGTATATTCTAATCAAAAAATGAACGACTATTTAAAAGCAGCATTATTAAGAGCCGGCATCGACAGAGAAATAACTTTCCATTGCTCACGTCATACATTTGCAACCATATCGCTAAACATAAATATTCCACTAAATGTCGTATCTAAACTCCTTGGCCACAAGGATATAAAAACTACTGAAATTTATGCCAGGCTATTGGATGAAACAAAAACCAATGAAATGAAAAAATGGGATAAACTATAAAATTGTTAATCAGGTTTTTTTCGGTGGCTCTTTCCTGTTGCCTTGCTGTTGTCGGTTGCCGACTCTCAGTTTTTGTTTTAAAATCGACTTATTTAGAATGTGTTAATATAATAAAGATTTTTCGTAAAGCCCATACCACTTGGGATATTTTTTTACAAATTCTATATCGTACCACCCAGCAGGCTCAGCATTTCTTTTATTAAAAATCTTATTGTAAACAGATTTTATCTCAATATCTCCATTGCTGAGTATTTTAATAATACATCCGTTTGGGACTTTGAAAATATATCCCTTTTTAAACGGCGTAGCGACTCCATCGATTTTTTTTATTATACCAATAGTTTCTTCAGGTTTTAGCTCTTTTAATGTATTAGCATCTTCTAATAATACCCACAATTTTCCTTTATAATTATTTTCACTAATTGCCCCACCTCTTGTTAAGTTTAGAAAGTCAGCAACACCTCCAACGATTAATCCGTTCCCAATCATCAATACTTCAGGGAAAAATCCTCCAAGTAATCCCCCTGCAGTAACTGTGATTGCTGAACGTAATAGTGGATCAGTTTTTCTTAATAAACTATTGGATATTATAAATGTGCCTGCTGCAGTTAATGCAGTTGTTTTATAACTGAATGTATGTTTTTCTTTAGGCATCGGAATTTTTTTACTAAAACGAAAATACCTTTTTAATATTTTCTGATCACTTTTTTTTTAAAACAAATGCTCCTATCAGAAGAAATATTATCGCCAATGCCAGGTATGGTATTTTTTCAATCAGCAGTCCCCAGTTATCAGGGGAAATGTATTTTATTCGTTCTACCGGAACTTCTACAGGTGTGCTGATGGTGTCGGGTGGAACATAAACAAGCACCTGCATAACGGAATCGTTCAGGATGGCATAAGTAAGCTCGATGCTGTCGGATCCGATAATGCTTATCATTGTATCGCGGATTCGGTAGTCGATTGAGAAAATGGCTGTTTTAGATGGTACCGGTACCAGGGCTTCAGTATATACTGTGTCGTAAGCAATAAGCTCAGGGTATCTTTTAAGTAGGCGTTCGAGGCGCTTTTGAGGGGAACAGGAAGAAAGCAGAAAGGTTAAATGTAAAAGTAAAAAGGTAAATATAAGAATGCGTTTCATGTGGCTATTGTTGACGGTTTGCACAATCGGGTTTTTCACACCTTAGCTTTTTAATTTCGTCGAGTTCGTTTTTCAATTCTTTTATTTCAGCAAAGCATTCTGAAAGCCTTTGTTCATAGTTTGTGCGCACATCTTCGTACATTGTTTTGTAGATTTCGATGATGCGCTGCGTGGCTTCAAATTCACTTAGCTTGCTTTCTGCGATTGATTTTCTACGGTTGGCGCGCCAGTTCTGAATAAGAACAATAAGGCTTATTATGTTAGTGCTGCCAAGGATTGCAATAATTGTGTTTGTCCAGTCCATATTAAAGAGAATTTTTAAGGATTATACTATTTAGTGTTTTACCGTGATGAAATTCAATATCAACGAATTTGATTTCTTTGTTTTTAGATAAGACAGGTGGTGTATAAGAAAAATTTGAATTAAGATCTTCAGTAATAATGGTATGTTTGATATTGAAATGATTCACAAAGAATCCGAAAAGTTGTTCCAGGAAGAACGGTGCTAAATGATAGAACCGATTGTTGTGGAAAAATTTGTTTTCAGCACAAAGATCAATGATATCTTTATTTTCCAAAAATGCTTTAATTGCAGGAATGAGGGTTGTTTTGCAATATTTTTTATAAGTTTCTTTGTCGGCCAGCCAGTAGTTGCAATAAGAACAGGTCCATTGGCAGTCGTTCATTTTGAAAGGCAAGATATTAAGCTCATCAAATATTAATGATAATTTATAAAGAGGAAAAATTAATTCTTTGTTACGTTTTAAGCAGTTTTCGTGCAGGTGGCTTTGGATTGGGAATAAAATAGCTTGGTAGAAGCAGTTTGTGGCTTCGACACGTTCGGTGAACTGGGTGGCTGTCATTTTAGTTTTTTCTGCAAATTTCCATGAAGTGGTACCAATATAATCGGCTTTTTCCTTCCGGATTTTATTGTAGATATCAACAATGACATTATTTTCATAGAAAGTGTTTGATTTGTCCAGGCTGTTGTCGTAAGGTGTGAAAATAGGCAACAGATGATTTTTGGAATTTTCATCAAAGAAGATCTGGTAGCAGTTCCATTTCACTTTCTTATTAACGATGAAGCCCACACCACCCCATTCTTCAGAAACGGTAATTGATTCTTTTGGTTCAGGGAGACTGTCCCAGAACTGATCAACAAAACAAGAGTGTTTTGCATGAAAGTCAGATTTGATGATGTCGTGAAAAAAAATCAGGCCGCCGTCAGAAACAAATTCTTTGTACATTTCATAATCGCGTTTAACACCCTGAGCGGAGTGGTCGCCATCGATAAAGAGTACATCGAGCAGCTCGCCATCGAGAACTTTACGGACCAGTTCTTTTGTTGCATAATTGTGGCTGTCGCCAATGATTATATGGCAGTCCTTGACGGTTTTCTTCAGGTTTTCGTTACGCTCCGGCCATGGGGCCATATCAAGGGCGATATGTTTTCCTTTGATGTGTTTTGATACATGGTTGAATGTTCCACCATTGAAAACGCCTATTTCCATGTAATTGCGTTTACCTTTAGATTTTTTACAAATAAAATCAAGCTCATCGCGATGTTGCTGAACCTGATATCCATCAACATTTAAAAATTCTACAGCCATGATAAAGATTATTTTTTTTGAAGGTGATATATAAAGCGTGGAACGGAATCTCCTGCCTGATTTACTGAAGGAGATTTATATATGAGGTTGAAATTTTTGCATAAAACATTAAGTAAAGCATGCTCAGAGGGATATTCGCAAAGGATATTATCAGCTCTTTTAGTGATAAAAGAATGTTCGGCAATGCCAAGCTCGAGGACAAGGATACCCTGATCGGTAAGCAGCTCGAGACATTTGTCAATGAATTGCTGTTGAGCAGCGACAAAGTAATGAATAATTGATGATGCCAGGATAACGTCATAGGTGTCCTGGTTAAAATCGAGGATGTTGCCCTGGATAAAATTTATTTTTCCTGAATTATACAAGAAATGTTTAATGACAGCCGCATTTTTAAGGGCGACAGGCAATATATCCAGTCCGGTAACTCCGGAGGCTGTAAGAGACATATTGAAGCAATTGTAGCCGGAATTGCAACCGATATCAAGTACAATTTTGTTTTTGATGATATCTGATAAATTGAAAGCTGCATATTTCTGAGCGGATTTCTGGATGGGATTACCGATACCTATTTTTTCGAAATAATGGTAATTGATATTCAGGGATTTTAATGTTTTGCCCCTGAAATATTGTTTGACCGGGATAACAATGTTTTTTTCGATATCGGCTTCATTGTCATTGATAAAGACAACATTATCCACATGGCAGCAGTATTTCATAACTGAGATATCGCAGATTAAAAGGGCGTCAGCAAATTTTACTTTAATTGATTCTTTAAAGAATTTCAGGAGCCAGCCATCGAAAACAATTTCAGTATCGGATGATATTATGAATTTATGTAATTCATTTTCGATGATAGCACCGAAATCGTTTTTTTCTGAATCAGAAAGTTTGGGCCATGTGTGCCAAATAGAAAATTTTCCGCGGTGATCTGTGCCTGTAAGATTATTATAATACTGAAGGAATAATTCATCAAGGGCAATAACCCTTAGATTGAATTTGCCGGCAATGGTAGTTTTGCCGTTTTTGGGTTCGCCTGATAAGAAATAAACAGATTTATACTCAATAGTTTTCAAATTTGTTTTTTTTACAAGGCCGGTTTAGATTTAAAGAGCGACCAAACTTCAAAAGATCCTTGTGTCCAGTCCTGGGTATTTGCCCCGGACAGTGTGGAAATAATTGTGATATCTCTATTGTTCTGGCTTCTGTTGTTTGGTTTGCAGTTGACCACCGTATCGACAGTATTGCTGAGAGCACTCAGGTCGGTGTGTTCAATATGATTAATAGTTAATCCGGAATATCCGTAAGCTACGGTTTCAAAGCGTTCTTTGATGACAAAGAATAAATCATCGAGGTAGGCACCTGCAGGTATAGCATCGGCAAAATTGACGGCAATGTACTGACTTGGTGAAGCGTTAAAGTCCTCAAAGTCGATATCTCCGATTTTCTTTTTGTAGGAAGAGGCCCCCATTGTTGTAATTGTACCGGTACCTCTTATGTTTTCGACGAAAGAATTAAGCATCTCGAGGCTGGCGATGGGAAGGTCGAATGTAAGGTATTCCTGGTATGAATTTGTCATCAATAATTTAGTGTTGCCAACGAGTTGGATATCGGATGTTTCACCCCAGTTGTTGCAATCAATTATTGACATGTACTTTTCCAAAGGACTTTCGTTTATCATTGACAAATTGCTCCAGTAGGATTTTTGTAAAACAACTGAATCATTAATACCCTGAAGGTTCATTTGACAATTTAAAAGGAAACAAGAGTCGAAAGAACCCGACAAATTTGTAATAAGTGCAGCAAGTCCGTAAAAATAGCAATGCAAAAAGTCCCAAGGGCAAATGATCCGGTCGAAGTTGCCCCCTGTAAAAACGGATTCCCTTACAAACAGATAGCCGGTTTCACCTTCTTCAGCCGAAATATTGTTTATGATACAATTTGACAAAGATACCAGGGTGCCTTCAGTAATTGAAACATTATTAATGGTAGCGTTGAAAATGGTGTATAAAAGGAATTCAAGCTGATTGAATACAATTGTAGAAGAAAGGTTTTCAATAACAGTATTTAAGTTAGCAACAATCCTTATGTATTTGTTTGAAATTACAATATTACCGACGTTACCTGCAGGCAGGATTATTTGCCATGGGTTGCTTGCCGATGGGGATCCGTTGGCAATGATCCAGGCTAAAGCTTCTGTATAACTTTTGAAAATGCGTTGTGCACTTACGCTTGCACTAATATCGAGATTAACCCAGGCAGTATTCGACTCACGGATTGTTGCAATATCATCTGCATTATTTGCTCGTTTTACAATGCCATTGCTTTTTTTAATAAAAAGTTCATCATTGTTTGTATAGAGCCAACAATATCCTGAAGGCGGTGTCGGTATTAATGAGCTTTCGCTGTTTTTTTCTCGTATCATATCAATTGATTATTAATTGTCCATTAATTATAAGAGGGGCATTAATTGAAATACTGGTCTCAACAATATATTGATAATTGACAGGTATAGTCAATGTACTGTTTATTACTGTATTTATTCCAGTATTTACACAACTCCCAATCTTTCCCTTTTTTACTTCTGATGCCATTACTCAAATTTTATATCAAAATTGGTCTTTATGATATTTCCCGGGTGATTATTAAACTCAAGCGTTTCGTTTGGTTCAAGAAGAATATTGCTCAAAATGTAAATATTACCTGCACTTTTATTTATAAACAATATGGATGTACAGTTGCTTGGTGTAACTGTACAATTTTCGCTGTAAACTTCAGATGAGTGTAATATCTCAAACCTGTTATTTCTGAGCTCAGTAAATGTTTTAATTACTAATAACATCACAATAAACTTTTATAAATTAACCCGGCTACTAGACCGAATAAAATTGAATTCCGTACTAAGTTTTTTTTTTATTATTGTCTGGTTCTTTTCCACTAAGCAACAATTGCAATCCTGCTCTTATTTCGCTTTCGCTTGGTTTTATGCCATTTTCTTTTCGGCTGATCGCCATAGCTATTTTTACCAGCTTCTCAGTATCATTAACGTTAATCGAACTGCTTCTTGAAATACCTGTCCATGAAACCACATCAGCAATGTATTCTTCCGTATCGTTTTCAATATCCGGGGCCCAGGCACTTATTATTTTTTCAATGGTGTTTCTTTTATAATGCTCAATATATCTGCAGAGTAAATGAATTAATGCCCTGTATCCCCATTCTATTGAAATAAACTGACGGAATCTGGTATCACTGGATGGGACCTTTTCACCTTTATACGGTTCGCCTCCTTTAATGATATTTCCAGGATTATTATTTCTTAAGCCTCTTGGTAAAT
Organism: Lentimicrobiaceae bacterium; assembly: GCA_023227965.1. Taxonomy (NCBI): domain Bacteria; kingdom Pseudomonadati; phylum Bacteroidota; class Bacteroidia; order Bacteroidales; family Lentimicrobiaceae; species Lentimicrobiaceae bacterium. Next base: position 17,041 of record JALOCA010000048.1, read on the forward strand.
TAGCCATTTTTTTCCTTTCTTCTTGTTTGACTGTCAACAAATTTTGTTATTAACCAAAACCCACCAAGTGCAAAAGCTAACGGCTTTATAAATGAAAACATACCCGAAAATGTACCCTGTTCTTTACCAGAATTATAAGCATTATCAATTTGTTTTTCCAACTCGTTTTTTACTTTTTCAGCTTCCGATGGAGACAATGTACTTAATGCTTTTTCAAGTTCATTACTGATCTTCAGATCTTTCTTGCTTTCATCGTAGCGTGGCCGAAATGCATAATATGCCCCTACAGCTGTAGCTGCTCCAATAGCAAATACTACAATAATAACCAACACAGGTATAATTCCAATACCGGTTAAACTTTCAACAATTTTTTTATACCCATTGATCAAATCAGTATATGCCTTCGGATATCCTGTTTTATAGCTTACCGCAAGGCCACTGTTAATTAAATATCCCTGCCTTGTACCAAGACTGTAACTCAAATACTTTAATACCTTTTTGTGTTTTGTTGTGTCAATATTATTCTTATCAAGAGCAATAATTATATTGGCACACCTCACAAGTGTTTTAAAGATTTCAAGATCGTTTTTTAATATGGAGTTTACCAGCTGCTGGGCATTGTCTTGTGCTACTGTATTTTCTTTGCTTTCAATTAATTTTACAACATCTTCCCTGACAAAACCTACATTAAGCCCGCTCTTTGGTTCCTGAAGATTAATTTCGTACCAAAGGCCATCGTTTTTATTTTCATAAAATCCAGATGTACGCCCTGCAGTAACCTCTTGTGCGATAACAGCAATAACCTGACTGTCTGTACTTGCTTCTTTACGAATATTTACAGAGGTACCTTTCGGTTTAACTATTTTGTTGGCTTTGCTTATGTGAAAATCCATTTTATTGCTGCATTAACATGTTTTTTGCCATAGTGTAAGTCCCTTTATTGGTCTTGGCTATTTGAACAATTTTTTCAATCAGATCCGGCATTTCGTTGTCAAGGTCGTACCATTCTTTTAATGTTGTACTTAATGTCTCACTTTCAGTGTCAATTTCGCCTGTTCCTGATACACTTTCACTCGACTTTGCAAAACCAAGCCCTTCCATAAGTTCAGGTAAATACGGACTTAATCGTTTCATAATTTTTGTCTGAGCTGAGTTTACCTCTAATTCAAGCTCTTTTTTCTCGCTTTCAAGCAATACAATTTTTGCCCTTAACGTTTCAATTTCCTGGTCCTTTTTATAGTCATTTAAGGCCTTCGTTATCTTATCTTCAATACTTTCATTTGATGGAATATTCCCTATCCCTGCCAGATAATTCTGAAGCGATTCCTTTTCCTGATTTTGTCCGGTCCCTTCTACATTGAAAAATGTTTTGCACCATTCTTTTTTTTGCCCTTCCGTTTGCCAGGCTTCAATAAAATACCTTCCCGGCAACAGTCGAGATAGTATTTTTTCAAAATACGATAACGATCCGTCCATTGTCGGACTTTCACTTTCCGTTGGATAAGAGGTCAGCATATTGCCCTTTTCGTTCTGATACCTCAAACGCCAATATATTGCACCATTATCGCGCAAAAAATCCGATACAAATGCCGACTTTATCATTTGTTATTCATTAAAGTAAAAAGTAAAGGGAACAGATTTACCAACATTTTCAAGCAACGACGTTGTTTCGGAAAATTCAATATAGCTTTTCGCAAAATCAATTTCAACATCATTAAGAAGCAAACGCCGGCCATTATTCTCTGATGGTACCAGGGCAATTAAAGGTATTCTGTTGATGGCTTCTTTTCCATTACTTACAAATGTGCAAAAACACTTTTTAACCAATGCTTCCGGTATTACCTCGTTAGCCTTTTCGGTATATGTAATGTCAAGCACAAGCGAATCAATTACTTTTATCTTTTTTCCACGGAACAGATCATTCTCTCCGAAATAATGTCTTACCCTGGCACTTGTGATTTTTATTTCCAATGGTTCTACCCTGTTTATCGGGCTTTCACTGTTTTGTATGTTCATCGGTTATTCTTTTTTAGTGGTTAAAAAAGGGCTGCCACTATCAAGCAGCAGCCCTTCTCAAAATAAACAAAGCTACTTGTTACGATTTACGACCAGCTGAACCGGATTGCATCATTGGACGTCCAGAATTTATAGGACCTACAAATGTAAGGTTGTTGGCCTGTTGGGGTGGCGGAGGTAAAAACTGAGCATTTACTGCAGCACCTTTAGCCAGATATCCATAAGGATGGAATACAATTTTGTGCGTAAAACCTGAAGTTACTGCCTGTATTTGTATCCCGTCGAAGGTCGGTATTTCAATAGTTGCGTTAATATCCATTGTACCATATAAATATAAAAGACTGCCAAGTTTGTAAGATGCTTCAACAATGGTATATTGTGATTTGTTTGAAGATGATGATTGTTGAGTTTGTGGTACTAATCTGAAATTCTGCATCGACATTTTTTCAACGTTTACAGTACTCCCGATTTTTAATGTAAACCAGCCGTTATATATGGCTTCCAGGTCGTCAGGATCAAATCCGGATACAGCAGGGAATACCTGTTTGTTGGGGTAGGTCTGAAGTACATCCTTGCCAATTTTTGCATTTGTCTGACAAAGCAAATATACTGCAATGTCCGATACTACAAATAAATCGTTACGATCCAGTTTTACTTCAGTTATACTCTCGCCACCTATGGCCTTAAGGTTAAAATTATATCGCGATGCTGTATTCGTTAAGGTTTGTTCTACACGCAAATAGCTTGGTGAAGGTATGCCTCCGCTTAGTTCTTTTGCTTTTTGCATAACGGTCTTCCATATTTGTCTGTCGCGCATTGCTGCAGCGGCCATTCCTGCCGTTACTATTCCGGTACTGTGATCGGCGAACACACTGGCCGATACTAATGTAATTGCTACGAGCATTAATAAAGCTCCGATTGTTTTAAGGGTTTTCATGTTCTTTTTGTTTTTTTGTTATTACTATTTTTTTACCAATTTTTAATAGGTTTCGTTCGGATCATTGAGATCGCCAACTGCATTTTCAAGTATGCCACTCATTGATTCGTCGCTCTGCACATCAGCATCCATTACAAATCCTTCGTCTTCCAAATCAATGTCGCCTATAGCCTGATCAAGATTGCCAACACCTGATACCATGTCGGGCGCAATTTCTTCGACCAACTCAGATGCACCAACTGCGATCATACCGGCTCCCATGTCTTCTATAAACTTGCCTTTGACAAATTCAGGAAGTGCAGCACCTACAACTATTTTTAATCCCCCTCTTAACTTGGGGTTCATACCTGAGAGGGGCTTATTTACAATTTTGCCCGCAACAGCCCCGGCTCCAACACTGGCTACTCTCATGCCTATTGCTTTAAAATCGAATTTCTTTTTTGTTGCCATGATTTTTTATTTTTAAATTTTTATTCTTTTTTTTGCATTTTAAAGCCCTGATATTCTCTTGCGAAGCTTATCTGCTTTGTCGTTCAATGCTTTTCTTTTCCTGTTTTCTTTGTCAATTTCTGACCTTTTCTTCAGGTAATTTTCCATAGTTGCCACTGATGCTTTTGCTTTGGGCTTCCTGGGGTATTTTAACATTTTAAGTTTTGCCATGATTTTTGATTTTTTATTGTTAATATTCGATTTTTTATCCTAATGAGT